>JALOUA010000089.1 GCA_025457625.1 Akkermansiaceae bacterium | reverse complement strand
AACCTCCGCTTCGCCGCGATCCGCGGTGGAAAACCCGTCACCGAGACCGTCGCACTGCCATCCGATGGTGAGGACCTGGAGCGCTGCCTTGCCAACATCGTCGAGGGATTCACCAAGGTCAAAGCGCTCTGCCCCGAGCCGCCATGCGCCATCAGCTTCGCCTTCCCCGGACCGGCGGACTATCCGAACGGCATCATCGGCGACCTTGGCAACCTCCCCGGTTTCCGCGGTGGCGTGGCGCTCGGGCCGATGCTTGAGGAAAAATTCGGCATCCCCGTCTTCATCAACAACGACGGCGACCTCTTCGTCTATGGCGAAGCCATCGGCGGACTGCTCCCCCACGTCAATGGCCTGCTCGAACAGGCCGGCAGTCCCAAACGCTTCAAAAACCTTTTCGGCGTCACCTTCGGCACCGGCTTCGGTGGCGGGATCGTCCGCAATGGCGAGCTGTTCGTCGGTGACAACTCGATGGCCGGCGAGGTGTGGCTGCTGCGCAACAAGCTGGACCCCGCGATGAACGCCGAGGAAGGCTGCTGCATCCGTGCGGTGCGCCGCGCCTACGCGCAGGGCGTGGGCATCCCCTTCGACCAGGCACCCGAGCCGAAGGACATCGCATCGATCGCACGTGATGATTCATCCGAAAACCAGGCCGCCGCGCTCGCCGCATTCCGCCGCCTCGGCGAGGTGGCCGGTGATGCCATGGGCAACGCCCTGACACTCATCGACGGACTGGCCGTGATCGGCGGTGGATTGTCCAACGCCCATCCCTTGTTCCTCCCCACGCTTGTGAGCGAGCTCAACAGCACGTTCACCGGGCCGGCGGGAAATGAATTCCGGCGCCTCGCATCCCGGGCATTCAATCTGGAGGATGAGGCCGGTCTGGCGGAGTTTCTCAAGGGCGACACCCGCGAGGTCACCGTGCCCGGCTCGACGCGAACGGTGAAATACGATCCCCTCCAGCGAATCGGCGTCGGCGTGTCGAAGCTTGGAACCAGCGAGGCGGTCGCCATCGGGGCCTATGCGTTCGCGCTGCAGAAGTTGAATTCGCGATAGAACACCCCCGATCGATGAAGTCGTCCCTGATTCCCATCATCACGATATCCCTGCTTGCAGCGGCCCGCCCCTCGCAGGCCCAGGTCGAACATGTCGATCCCACCATCGGCGGCGTCGGTCTGCTGCTGGTGCCCACGCGCCCGACCGTGCATCTGCCGAACAGCATGATCCGCATGCATCCGGACCGCGCGGACCAGCTGGACTTGAGGATCCGCTCGTTTCCGCTCTCGATCATCTCCCACCGCCACGGCTTGCAGTTCGCGATCATGCCCGGAAAGGATGCGGGTCCCGCGGCATGGGACCAGGAAATCACCAGACCCTATTATTATTCCACCCGCTTCGACGACTCCCTGATCCGCACGGAATTCACCACCGCGGAACGGGCCGGCCATTACCGGTTCACCTTCCCGGATGGCAAGGCGGTCGTCCGGGTTTCCAACATCCTCCCCGGCGATCTCAAGACCGAGGGCGACCACGCCATTTCCGGCGAGGAACGCTTCATGGAGATGAAGGCCTATGTCTATGGCGAGTTCAGCAAGCCGGTGAAGTTCCAAATTTCCGGCGGCGGGAAGAAAACGGTCGCCGCCGAGGCGGACGCCGGGTCGCTCGAATTCCGTTATGGCATTTCCTATATCAGTATCGAACAGGCGAAGAAAAACCTGCAAAAGGAAATCCCCGGCTGGACCTTCGACGATCTGAAGACCGCGGCCAGGGACCGCTGGAACGAAAAACTCGGCCAGATCCAGGTGACTGGCGGCACCGACGCCCAGAAACGCGTGTTCTATACCTCGCTCTACCGCTCCTACGAGCGCATGATCAACATCACCGAGGATGGGAGATACTACAGCGCCTACGACCACAAGGTGCACGAGGACTCCCGGCCGTTCTACGTGGACAACTGGATCTGGGACAATTTCCGCTCGCTGCAACCGCTGCACCTGATTCTCGATCCGAAGACACAGGCGGACCAGATCCAGTCCTACGTCCGCATGTATGAGCAGAGCGGATGGATGCCGTCGTTCTCCATCCTGTGGGGCGACAATCCCTGCATGAACGGCAATCACGCCGCCGGCTGGTTCGCCGACGCATGGTTCAAGGGCGTGCGCGATTTCGATCTGCCCAAGGCCTACGAAGGCCTGCGCAAGAACTCGCTGGAAGCCACCCTCCTGCCCTGGAGGAACGGCCCGAAGTGCGCGCTCGACGACTTCTATCATGAGAACGGTTATTTCCCCGCGCTCGCGGAGGGGGAAAAGGAAACGGAACCGCTCGTCCACCCCTTCGAGAACCGCCAGGCGGTGGCGGTGACACTTGGAAACGCCTATGACGACTGGTGCATCGCGCAACTCGCGGAACCCGCCGGACAGGCGCGGGACCGCGATCTCTTCATGAAGCGCGCCGGTTTCTACAAGAATGTCTACAACGCGGAAAAGGGCTTCGTCTGGCCCAAGCACGCCGATGGCAACTGGATCAGGGACTTCGATCCGGAGTGGAGCGGCGGCCAGGGCGGTCGCGCCTACTTCGCGGAAAACAACGCCTACACCTACAACTGGGACGTGCTTCACGACTTCGAAGGCATGTTCGAACTGATGGGCGGGCGCAAGGCGGCGGAGAAAAAACTCGACGAGCTCTTCAACACCCGGATCAAACGCAGCAAGTTCGAATTTTGGGCGAAATTCCCCGACTCCACCGCGCTCGTCGGCCAGTTCGTCATGGCCAACGAACCGAGTTTCAGCACACCCTATCTCTACAACCACGTGGGTGCGCCATGGAAAACCCAGAAGATCATGCGGACCCTGCTAGAGTCGTTCTTCCTCGACAACATCCACGGAATTCCCGGCGACGAGGACGGTGGCGGAATGACTTCCTGGGTCGTCTTCTCGATGATGGGATTCTATCCGACGACGCCCGGCGTGCCGATCTATGTGCTCGGCAGCCCTGTCTTCGACAAGACCCGCATCCGGCTCGACAACGGGAAAACCTTCACGCTGGTCGCGAACAACAACTCGCGGAACAACAAGTACATCCAAAGCGTGAAACTCAACGGCAAGCCGCTTGAAAAACTCTGGTTCACTCACCACGACCTCATCAGCGGCGCAACCCTCGAACTCGAAATGGGCGACACGCCGAACCGCCGGCTCGGCACCTCCCCGGAATCCCTGCCGCCCGCTTCCGCCACCCTGAATCCCCAATCCCTGGCCGCGCCGTGATCGACAACAAGCTCACCATCGATGGTGGTTCATCCGTATGATCCCGGAACTTACAGAACCATCCAATTCCATGAAACCCATCCATCTTCTCCCTGCCGCGATCGCCACAGCTTCCGTGATGGCGGCGGAAACCGGTCTCGTTCATCTGGCAAATCCGCTGCAGGGCACCGACTCGACCAGGGAGTTCTCGCATGGCAACACCTATCCGGCGGTCGCCTTGCCGTTTCCGATGAACAAATGGGCGCCCTACACCCAGCCGGCCAAGGACCCGTTTTTCTATCAATACCGCCAGAACAAACTCCGCGGCATCCGCCAGACGCACCAGCCGAGCCCGTGGATCGGCGACTATGCGAACTTCTCGCTCATGCCGGTGTTCGGAAAACTTGCCGTCACCGAGGATGACCGCGCATCCGTGTTCCGCCACGAGACCGAGATCGCGCGCCCGAGTTATTACAAAGTGCGTCTCGATACCTGGAGGGCGACGATGGAAGTCACCCCGACCGAGCGGGCCGCGGGTTTCCGTTTCACCTTCGAGGAGGCCGGCGACGGCTACATCGTGCTGGATGCCTTCGACAAGGGTTCCGAGGTGGAAGTCATTCCCGCGGAAAACAAAGTCATCGGCATCTGCCGCAACCATCGGGACGGTGTGCCGGAGAATTTCGCCAACTACTTCGTCATCGTGTTCGACCGGCCTTTCGTCACGCACGGCACCTGGACACCCGATGCGGTTCACGAGGGGAAATCCAAGCTCGCCGCCGATCACGCCGGGGCCTACCTGAAGTTCAAGGTCGGCAAAGGCGAAGCCATAGGCTGCAAGGTCGCATCATCTTATATCAGTCCGGCCCAGGCGCAGCGCAACCTTGATCGCGAGATCGGCGGGCGTGACTTCGATGCGGTGCTCGCCGCGGCGGATGCCACATGGAACGCCATGCTCAACCGCATCCGCGTCGAAGGCGGCAGCGAGGAACAACAGCGCACGTTCTACAGCGCGATGTATCGCAGCGTGATCTTCCCGCACCGCTTCTTCGAGTTCGATGAGAATGACAAGCCGGTCTATTTCAGCCCCTACGACGGCAAGATCCATCAGGGAACCCTCTACACCGACACCGGCTACTGGGACACCTTCCGCGCGTCGCATCCGCTTTACAACCTGCTCTTCCCGGATATCAGCGCGGAAATCATCCGCGGCAACCTCGCCGCCTATGAGCAAAGCGGTTGGCTGCCCGCATGGTCGAGCCCCGGTCATCGCGCCTGCATGATCGGCAACCACGCGTTCTCCCTCATGGCCGACGCATGGGTCAAGGGCATCACCGGCTTCGATGCCAACAAGGCGGTGGACGCGATGGTGCACGATGCGAACACGCAGTCGCCGGAGAAAATCCGCGCGATCGGCCGCGACGGCGCGGAGTTCTATCAGAAAAACGGCTGGGTGCCGTTTCCGGAATTCAAGGAAGCCACCGCCAAGACCCTGGAATACGCCTACGGTGATTTCTGCGCCGCCGTGCTGGCGCGCTCGGCCGGCCGCCATGCCGAGGCGGACGAATTCGCCAGGGATGCGATGAACTACAAAAACGTCTTCGACGCGGAAACCGGATTCGTGCGCGGCCGCAAGGCGGATGGCGCATGGTGCGAAAACTTCGACCCCATCGAATGGGGCGGCCCGTTCACCGAGGGGAATTCATGGCACTGGACCTGGAGCGTGTTCCATGACGTTCCCGGCCTGATCAAGCTGCTGGGCGGTGACGGGGCGTTTGGCAGGAAGTTGGACGCGGTATTCCAAACCCCGCCGGATGTGAAGGTGGGAAGCTATGGACACATGATTCATGAGATGACCGAGATGGTCGCCTCCAACATGGGTCAATACGCCCACGGCAACCAGCCGATCCAACACATGATCTATCTTTACAACTACGCCGGCCAGCCGTGGAAAACCCAGGCCCGCGCCCGCGAGGTGATGACGCGTCTCTACCAATCCACCCCCGACGGCTTCTGCGGCGATGAGGATACCGGACAGATGTCGTCATGGTATGTTTTCAGCGCCCTCGGCTTCTATCCGGTATGTCCCGGCACGACGGAGTATCTCATCGGCAGTCCGCTTTTCGACCGGGCGACGATCGCGCTTCCCGATGGCAGGGAGTTCGTCATCCATGCGAAGTCCAACGGCCCGCAGCGTCCCTACATTGCGGGTGCGACGCTCAACGGCGGGAAATTCAACCGCACGTTCCTCGATCACGCGGAAATCACCAAGGGCGGCTCCATCGAATTTGAAATGACCTCCGCTCCCGACTACGGGTGGGGCACGCAACCCGAGAGCCGCCCCGCGGCGGCGATCGGGATTTTGTCGAAGTAGTTTCGCGGGTGTTCGTTGTGTGAGCCGGGCCGGCGTGATGGGACGTGTCCCGGCGGGTGCCGGCCATTCTCTCCGACCAAGTAGCCTCACTAGGACTCGAACCTAGAATAACGGAATCAGAATCCGGTGTGTTACCATTACACTATGAGGCTTTTCAAGCGCCCTAACATGCCGCGGGCGGCTGGGGCTATTTCCCGCCGCCGGACGGCCTGGCCGCCGCCGACTGTTTCTTCGCCTGTGCGGTGCTGGCGGCTTTGGCCTGTTTTTGCGCGCTCTTCTTCTGGTTCGCTTTGGGGGATTTGTCGCCCATGGTTTCGGGGGTTGTTGGATTTGGTCCTAAGCAGGTTAGCTACGGCCTGCTCTCGGTGTGTCCAAAGTCACAGATCGGGCCGCCGAAGTCAAGGAGCCGACCGGGAAGTTTCCGGTTGTGACCGCCTGTCACCTGCGGCGGCAGGAAACCAGCCGTGCGGTGCGATATGATTTTTTCGGAAAAAATCCCGAATTTCTGACAAATCGGCATTTGGAATGCGTTTCTCTCCATGTCGCGACAAGACATGGCGGTCCGACTGAAATGCCTTCCCGGTTTATTGGGTTTTTTCCGGGGGGGGATGATCAGTCGGACCGCATTTTTCCGCAACGGCTGGTCTTCCCGCTCTTCGCCGGACCCCACACGCAGCACGGCCATGGACAAAATCCGGGCTTTTCTTGCAAGGCGCGGATGAATTTCGTGGTATTGGCGGCATGATCAGAACATTCAAGATCGGTGTGGCATGCGTGATGGTTTCCGCCTCGGCACTTGCCCAAGAGGTTCCCAAGGTGCTTGCGATCGGCTCGCCGGCTCCGGATTTCTCGCTGCCGGGCATCGATGGCAAGACGCACACTTTGGCGGATTTTTCCGCAGCCAAGGTGCTCTGCCTGATTTTCACCTGCAACCACTGCCCCGGTTCGGTGGGAGCCGCCCCCCGCATGGAGCAGATCCACCAGGACTACAAGGACAAGGGCGTGGCGCTCGTCGCCGTCAATCCCAACCACCCCGACAGCTTGCGGCCCGACGAACTGGGATACTCGCCCTTCGGTGACTCGTTTGAGGAAATGGCTCCCTTCGCGGCCGATTACAAATGGACATTCCCCTATCTGTATGATGGGGAGAAACAAGAACTCGCCACCGCCTGCGGCGCGCAGTCCACCCCCCACGTGTTCCTCTTCGATGGCAAGCGCAAGCTGGTTTACACCGGCCGCATGGATGATGGCGACCGCAACCCGGGACCCGTGGAGAAAAGCCACCTGCGCGACGCGCTCGATGCCGTGCTCGCCGGCAAGCCGGTTGCGGAGCCGGTGACGCGGTCTTTCGGATGCTCCACCAAGTGGTTGTTCAAGAAGGGCAGCGTCGCCGCGGATCAGGCCGCATGGGAGAAGAAACCGGTCAAGGTGGCCGATCTCGATGCCGCGCTGGCCGCCAAAATCCGCGCCAACGGCGGCGGCAACGTGCGCCTCATCAACTTCTGGTCCACCGCCTGCAGTCCCTGTGTCGAGGAGTTTCCCGACCTCGTCGATACCTACCGCCGCTTCCAAAACCGCCGCTTCGACTTCATCACCATCAGTCTGGATCCCGCGGACCAGCGCGATGCGGTCGCGAAGTTTCTGCAATCACGCCATGCGGCGCTCTCGGACCGCAGCGTGCCCGCGCTCCGCAAGGAAGGCCGCGACTGCAACAACTTCCACTGGACCGGCGGAAATCCCGACCATCTCGCCGAGGCCATCGATCCCGATTGGACCGGCGCGCTGCCCCACAGCGTGATCCTCGCCCCGGGCGGCGAAGTCCTCTGGCGTCACACCGGCGGGATCGATGTGATCGAACTCCGCCGCCAGATCATCGCCGCACTCAACCGGCAGTGACACCCGCGCCTTGACCCACCCGTGGCGTTGCGCAAGAGTCCCACGGAACCACCCATCCCCAACCTCATGAACATCGCCCCGAACATGGTTGCCACCGTTGGCAACACCCCGCTGATCCGCCTGAACCACGTCACCGCCGGGCTGGATGCCGAGATTTGCGTCAAAGCCGAGTTTTTCAACCCGCTCTTCAGCGTGAAGGACCGCATCGGCAAGGCCATGATCGAGGCCGCCGAGAAGGATGGCTCGCTCAAACCCGGCGGACTCATCATCGAGCCGACCTCCGGCAACACCGGCATCGCACTGGCCTTCATCGCCCGCGCCAAAGGCTACCGCTGCATCCTGACCATGCCCGAGAGCATGTCGATCGAGCGCCGCGTTCTGCTGCGCCTGCTGGGGGCGGAGATCGTTCTAACACCCCGCGCCCGCGGCATGAACGGCGCGATCGCCATGGCCAGAAAACTCCTCGATGAAACGCCCGGCGCGTTCGGGCCCGGCCAGTTCGACAATCCCGCCAACCCGCAGGTGCATCGCGAGACGACGGCCGAGGAAATCTGGCGCGATACCGACGGCCAGATCGACGCGTTTGTCGCCGGTGTCGGCACAGGTGGCACGCTCACCGGGGTTTCCGAAGTGATCAAGTCGCGTCGTCAGATGAAAACCTTCGCCGTGGAGCCCGCCGCCAGCCCGGTCATTTCGGGTGGTTCGCCCGGTCCGCACATGATCCAGGGCATCGGTGCCGGGTTCATCCCGAAAAACCTCAACGTCGATGTGGTGGACGAGGTCATCCAGGTCACCAACGAGGATGCCTTTGCCACCGCCCGGGCGCTGGCCCAGGAGGAAGGCCTGCCCGCAGGCATCTCCACCGGCGCCAATGTCTGGGCCGCGATGCAGGTCGCCAAACGACCCGAGTTCAAGGGCGGGCGAATCGTCACCATCGGCTGCTCGTCCACCGAGCGATACCTCTCCACCCTGCTTGCGGAAACCGTGCGCGATGAGGTGGCCAACCTGCCGGTGCACGAGATCTGAGCCGCAATGCAATGTATCCCCGGAGAGATGGGGAGCCTGCCGCTTCGGGATGATTCCGACCGCAATCGACATTGGATCATTGGCCTGATGATGCCGCTTGTTTTCCACCGCTGCCATCGAGGCATCCGCTGATCCATCTCCCGTGGCCGACCGATTGAAAACCCATCCCGGACCCCTGCGCGCGCTGGCAGCCACGGCGCGGCTGGCGAATCTTCCCAGCGTGGTGTCAAACGTCCTGACCGGCGTTCTTCCGTTTGCGGGCGCGGCATTCGGGGCGGGCGTTTCGTTCGCGCTGGTTGCCGCGGTTTGCCTCTATCTCAGCGGGGGTTTCATCAACGATTGGGCGGACCGCCGCTGGGATGCGGCGCGTCGTCCCGAGCGCGCCCTGCCGCGCGGCTTGTTCACGCCAGGGTTCTATCTTTTGGCGGGACTGGCGCTGGCCTCATGCGGCGTGGCGGCCGCCGCATTGCACGGCTCGCGCGCGCCGGTCGTGGCCGCCGCCATCGCGCTGAACATCGGGTTATACACTTGGCTGCACAAGAAGTCCGCGTGGTCGGCGGTTTTCATGGGCCTCTGCCGCGCGCTGCTGCCGCTGCTCGGATGGTCGGCGGCCGGCGCTGATGCCGCCATGATGCCCGCAGCCATGCTGGCGGGGCTCGCCCTCTTTTTCCATGTGGCGGGCATCTCCCTGCTGGCCCGCAGCGAGTCACTGGCACAACCCGCCCGCGGGGCAAGCCGCGCCTGCTTGTGCTTCGCGGGCTCGGCCTTGGTGATGGGCTTCGCCGCCCGCTGGATTTTCGAAATCCCGCTCGCCAGCGCCGGGATCGGCTTGCTGCCCTATGCCTTGTGGACGGGCCGCTGCCTGCTCCGGCGGATGCAGACCGCGGACCGGATTTCCGGACTGCTGGCCGGGATCCCGCTGGTCGATTGGATGCTGCTGCTTCCCATCGGCATCGCCCTTGATGGCTGGCAGGCGGGCTTCTGCCTGTGGCTGCCCTTGTCAGCCTTCGTCGCCGGCAGGGCGCTGCAACGGTTCGCCCCCGCGACCTGATCGGGCTTGCGGCGCGGGTTTTTCCCGTCTCAATAGTGCCGCACATGAGCATCGCCGAAAAACAGAATCAACTCCTGGAGGAACTCGCCTTGTTCCAGGATTGGACCGAGCGCTACGAATACGTCATCGGCCTCGGAAAAAAACTCCCGCCGATGGAGGAGTCCGTCAAAAATCCGGAGCACCTCATCAAGGGCTGCCAGTCCCAAGTCTGGCTGGACGCCTCACTCGTGGATGGCGCCGTGCGCTACTCCGCCGACTCGGATTCGCTCATCACCAAAGGCATGATCGCGCTCTTCGTGCGGGTCCTCGATGGCGAGAAACCCGACGCCATCCTCACTGCCGACATGGGTTTCATCGACCGCACCGGACTCAAGGAGCACCTCGCGCCCACGCGTGCCAACGCGCTCAACCTGATGGCCACCCAGATGAAACAACGGGCCCTTGCCTTCGCCGGCCCGCCCGCCCACTGACCACTCCCATGTTTGACTTCTCCTGGTTCTCCCAACCCGATGCCTGGGCGGCGCTCGCCACGCTCACGCTGCTGGAAATCGTGCTCGGCATCGACAACATCGTCTTCCTCTCGATCCTCGTCGACCGCCTTCCGCCGGAAAAACGCCGGGCAGGGCGTGTGTTCGGCCTCGGTCTGGCGATGATCACGCGGCTGCTGCTGCTGGCCACCATTTCATGGATCATGGGCCTCAAGGCCGTGGTGTTCTCGATCCCGGTCTCGCCGGTCTTGTGGAAAACCATTCCCGCGGCCGCGGAACACGGTGGCATGCTCGGCATCACCGGCAAAGGCCTCATCCTGCTGGCCGGCGGGTTTTTCCTGATCTGGAAATCCACCAGGGAAATCCACCACAAGCTGGAAGACACGCCCGACGCGCAGGTATCCGTCAAGGCCACCAGCTTCGCCGCCGTGCTGTTCCAGATCGCCTTGATTGACATGATCTTCTCGCTCGACTCGGTGATCACCGCCACCGGCATGGCGGACCACCTCTCGGTGATGGCGCTCGCGGTCGTCATCTCGGTGGCCGTCATGATGCTGGCCGCCGGCCCGATCAGCGGATTCGTCTCCAAACATCCCTCGGTGAAAATGCTGGCCCTCGCCTTCCTCATTCTCATCGGCACCGCGCTCATCGCCGAGGGGCTGCACTTCGAAATCCCGAAAGGATACATCTATTTCGCCATGGCCTTCTCGCTCGGCGTGGAACTGCTCAACCTCCGCGCCCGCGCCAGAACGGCCCCGGCCCCGGCCTCGCAGATTTGAGCGCGGAGCGGGTCATCCGCAACCTGCCGGGGGACAGGGTCAGTCCTGAATGGCGCTAACTTAAGGAATTTCCCCACATAATCAGTGAGTTGCAGCCCTCCACCAAAACTCGTGATGTGGCCCCATGAAAACCTC
>JALOUA010000088.1 GCA_025457625.1 Akkermansiaceae bacterium | reverse complement strand
TTGAGGCCGACCGGGCCGTCATAGTCGTCGTACCAGGTGCCAGGAGCCGTGGCCCGATTGTCGATGGCCATCTGAAGCACTAGGGCATCATCCGACTTCTTCTTGTTCCGGCTCCTCGCGGCAGTTTGTTTTCGCGGTCGTCCGCTGCGGTTCTCGCTGATCGGCACAAATCCCAGCGCCCGGTAAAACCCGCTGTCCTCACCGTATGCAGGCTCCGCCCGCACTCCGCTGGCCACGCGCATCAGTTGCCTCGCGAGTTTTTGCTCCGCCTGATCCCTTTCCAGCCGCAGGCTCCGCAGCCAGACCTCCACCGCCCGGACCCGCTCGCGCGCCTCCTTCGCCGCATCCACCCCGGCCTGGAGTTGCTCGTGATCGATCCCTGCGAAGCTCACGTGCTCCGGGGCCTGGTGTTTCCATACCCGGAGAAATCGTTCGCCGCGTTCAAGGATGTGTGGGCCGCGCAGTTTTTCCATGGCGTTGTTTCTTTCCGCCCGTTCATCGCACACCGGTGCAAACAATCAAGGCCACAGCCACCCGGTCCGGGTTTCCGCTGCTCGTGCGCGATGCACCACCGCCATGACACGATGAAATGGAGCCGGAAACCCGATCCCCTCGCGTCCGGCCCGTGTTTTCGCAGCTCTTGCGAGATGCATAGGCACAGGAAACCCGATCCCGGCGCGTCCGGCCCGTGTTTTGTCTTCTCCTGCACGATGTCTTTGCGATTCCGCACCGCGCACCATGGCCGTCACCCGGTGCCGCAGCGCCCTGACATGGCGCACAAGAACATGTTCAACGCGTCCTTGCCACGCGCCATCGTCACGGCCCCGCAGAATGCCTGCAAAGTGCCTGCAAGCGGCAAGAATAACCACTGCATGCTCCGGATCCTGCCTGGCTTTTCAACCCGCAAATCGGGCATTGGGCGCATGTCGCATTCCACTTTCTCCAGCCCCAAAGGGGCGGACGACGATCGCCCCGGGCAGCGCCCGGGGTGCCATGCGGAAAAATTATTCAGCCCTGAAGGGGCGGCACAAATGACGGCCCAACGTTCTCGATCTTCAGGTGAGGTGCTGGCTTGCGGGGGCCCACAATTCGATTCATGGTCCTTCTCCCGTCTTGCGGAATCGCTCCGCACTCCAGCAATGAACCGTCCTCCCGCGCTGGCGCAGGATGGGGGCCGCCATCTCCTGCAGCCGCACCACAGCGCGGAGTTTCTCCTCGATGGGCAACCGCGCCAGTAGCTGGCGGCGCTGCTGCTTGGCGGCCAGCAGTTGGGTCAAATCGTGCTCTTCCATGTGTTGAATTTTTCGGTAAGTTGATGTCGCTGTAGCACGCCGTAAAGATATTCTTCTTGTAGCTCCGCTTCCTTCAGGAAGGTTGAAAAACGCTGACGGTCTTTGTCACGGCCCGTTTGCACCATGATCGCCGCGAGGTGCTCCGGGCGCAGCACCCGGGTCACGGTTTCCGCATAGTGTGTTTCCCGTGCCTCGGTGAGAGCCTCCTCCAGCAGCGGATTGTAGGCCGGGAGAAACTGCACCGGCATCCCTTCGATCAGCAGGCATTCCCCTTCTTCTTTGCAACCGCGCTTTTTCAGCACCTCGTAGATCGGCCCCAGCGTGAGCAAGCCGCCTGTTGTCTGCGGAAGCAGAACAAAGACATCGAGGTCATAGGTCAGGAAGGGCTCCATGTAGAAAATGGCCCCCACCGCGCCTCCTATGGCGTAGCGGCTGATGACGCCTTCGCTTTCCAGTTCGTTCAGAATTTTGAGTGTCGCTTCCATATCATTGTGCTTGCCGCTCGTTCAAAGCCGGGAGCGCGTTGACGATCCTGATGGTCTCCAGACTCACGCGGGTGACGCGTTTGAGGAGATCGACGATGTAGCGGGGGTTGTCGTGTTCGCGGCACCAGTCGTTGGGGTCGTTTTTGATGCCGGAGGCTTTGTCGATGGTGATTTGGTAGCGTTCCATGATCCATTCGAGGGCGGGCTTGCCGTTGACGATGTAGTCGTAGGCTTCCAGCGGGATGCCATCGAGGGTGAGGTGGGAGTTGTAGTGGATGCGGGTCTTGTCCGCCTTGAGGCCGGCGGCGGTCTGGTGCGGGCGGAGTTTTTTCTTGGTGCGGAGGCTGAGTGCCTGCGGGTTCTTGAGCGAGAAGCGGGACCAATCGACGGGGCTGTCGTCGAGGTCCTGGACGCGGAGGCGGTTGACGGGCTTATCGCGGTTCTGGAGGGATTTCTCGGCGTTGCTGCCCCATTTGTCGGTGGTGGAGACAATGATGCCGGAGGTGAAACGCTTGTCGCCGAGGGCGTTGAGGAACGAGTCGATGTCGTTCTTGGAGAGCGTTTGATCGGGCAGGTAGAACTTGCACTGGATGCCGCAGAACTCGCCGGTGGCGCGTTCCTCGGCGACGATGTCGATGCCGATGTCGCCGGTGGCTCCCTTCTGCGGCCATTCGTTCCACATCCAGACGTTGGAAAAGCGGTCGGCGAAGAGGGGGTCGAGTTCGAGGTAGCGGCAGATCAGGCGCTCGAAGCGGTCGCCAAGGTGGCGGTTGTAGAGTTGCTCTTCGCGGAATTGGGCGAGGATGTCGTGGATCGTGAGACTCATGAATTGCGGTGATGTTAGCGGGACGGGATGGTGCGGGAAGCAGAAAGAGTGCGGTATGGCGTCTCCGCAGGCCGCATGTCGAAAGGGGTTGAAAGCTGGATGCCAAGGTGGGACGGGCCCCGGAATTGTCCTTTCGCGTTTCTTCGGCTTGCGCTTTGACTCGCCCACCCCTCTTCGGTGCCTGCCAGGAAATCCCCGGCGACCCGTGCCATGGCGGGCGCGGGCGTGAAGAACCCGGGAAGGGCGGACGAGGCTCTAACGGTCGATGGCGCCCAGCGGCACGTCCTCCAGTAAAGGCGAAGCGGCGAGATCCGAGGGTGCCACCACCTTTTCCTCCATGGCGAGGTTCTGCATGCCACCGAAGCGCTCGATGATCAGCGCGCGCACCTTCGGATGGTCGAGCCGGTATTCGCGGACGGTTCTCGGTTTGCAGAGTTCCACACCCGCCCTGGCGAAAATCTTCCACACCAGTTCCGAGCAATAAAGCTGGTCGTCACCCCACTGGAAGCGGATGTCATATGGCAGGCCGATCTGTGCCGCGGCCCATTCCCTCGCCTTGGCGGCCTTGGCGGCATCAGGAGGTTGTTTGAGGCGTTTGACGGAGAGGGCCGGCGGTTTCGCACCGCCGATGAACTCGCGCAATCCCGTGACCCTCACCGGATGCACGGCTTCGATCACCATCGGTTTCCCCTCATGAAGGAAGACCACGCCGCAGTGGGTGAAAACCGATCCTGTGGCGGCCATGATCGCGCTTCCCTGCCCAAGTTCCGATCCTGTGAAAACAATGTCTCCCTCCCTCAGGCTTGGGACAGCCACGGGTTCCGCAGTCATGGCGGCCACACCCATGAGCAGCCAGAGCGACAGCAAGCGCATCTTGAAAGAGGACTTGATCATGCCGGAAGCCTGGCCATGACCAGGCGCTGGGAAAAGAGGATTTTTGGATTCGAATCGATGAACGGCTTCGCCGGGCCGGACACCAGGGAGATCTGGAGCCACGCGAACTCTGTTTCGAAACAATTCAACCGCAGATGAACTGGATTGACGCAGATAAAGAAGAGAAAACCAGATCTCGATGTTAAGGGTGGGAAAATGGCTTCGGATTGAGCAATCATTCTCTTCATCTGTGTTCATCTTGTGAATCTGTGGTTGTTTTTCTCCCTGATGTAGCGGCCCTGACGGCTTCACGCGGGAAAACGCTTGAACACGTTTCAGCAGGTTTGTTATGTCATGTCGCATGAGCAAATTCCTCATCGCCGCGCTTGCCGTCATCGTCATTCTCGTGATCGGCGGCATTTCCAGCTACAACGGCCTGGTCGGCAAACAACAGGCCGTGGATGCCGCGTGGGCCCAGGTGTCCAACCAATACCAGCGCCGCGCGGACCTCGTGCCCAATCTCGTCAAAACCGTGCAGGGGTCGGCGGATTTTGAAAAATCCACGCTGGAAAGCGTCACCAACGCCCGCGCATCGGTCGGCCGCATGACCATTGATGCGAACAAGGCACCGGAAACCGCCGCGCAGCTTGAGGAATTCCAGAAAGCGCAGGGAGCCTTCGGCAGCGCGTTGCAGCGCTTGCTGGTGGTGGCCGAGCGCTATCCCGATCTCAAGGCGAGCGCCGGTTTCCGCGATCTCCAGGCCCAACTGGAGGGCACGGAAAACCGCATCGCCGTCGAGCGCGGCCGCTTCAACGATGTGGCCAGGGATTACAACACCGGGATCCGCAGGTTTCCCACCGTGTTGTTTGCGGGGATGCTCGGTTTCCAGTCGAAACCGTATTTCCAGGCCGAGTCCGGTGCCGAAAAGCCCCCTGAGGTGAACTTCGACTTCGGCGGCAAAAGCAACGGCCAATGACCCGCGCCCGCACATGGCTCCAGTGGCTGCTGGTCAGCTGGGGCGTCGTTCTAACAGGCATCGCCGCCGCGGTGCCGCCCAGTCCGTCGCCGCGCTACGTGCTCGATGAAGCTGGCTGGCTAGGGCCGGCCGCGTTCCGGGAACTCGATTCCCGCTTGCAGGCCTATGAGCGCGAGACATCCTCTCAGTTGCTCGTCGCCATCTTCAAGGCGCTGCCGCAGGACGCCGAGATGGTGGATTTCTCGCAACGCGTCTTCGAGGCGTGGAAACCCGGCCAGGCGGGCAAGGACAACGGCGCGATCCTGTTGGTTTTCGCAGCCGACCGCAAATTGCGCATCCACACCGGCTACGGCCTTGAGGGCGTGCTGCCAGACGCGCGCTGCAAGCAGATCATCGAGGAGGTCATCACTCCCCTGCTCCGCGAGGGGCGGCGGGAGGACGCCATGCTGCGCGGAACCGAGGCCATCATCGCCGCCACCAAGGGCGAATACACCGGTAGCGGACGCACGAATCTCGATGGCCGCGAAAAGCAGGATATCCCGCTGGTGGGCATCTTGTTCTGGATTGTGGTGATGATCGCTGTTTGGTTCCAAGTGCGGAGAGGTCAGGATGTCATCATCAGTGGCGGTGGCTCGCGCCACGGCGGTTGGGGCGGCGGCGGATTTTCCGGAGGTGGCTGGAGTGGTGGCGGTGGTGGTGGTGGATTTTCCGGTGGCGGCGGCCGCAGCGGCGGCGGTGGAGCGAGCGGAGGATGGTGAAATCATGAAGGACTTTCTAACAACCGAGCAGGAGCAGGAGGTGGTGGAAGCCATCCGCGCGGCGGAGGCGCAGACCAGCGGCGAGATCCGCGTGGCCATCACCTCGCGCTGGATCCTGCGGCCGGAACGCCACGCCTGGCGGCTCTTCGGGCGTCTCGACATGACGCGCACCCGTCATCGCAATGCCGCGCTCATCGTGCTGTTCACCCGCCGCCGGCGCTTCGTGGTGCTGGGCGACAGCGGTTTGAATGAAATCGTCAAACCCGGCGATTGGCAGGACATCGCCGCGGAAATGACCGGCCTCCTCCGTGACGGTCGCAAGCTGGATGCCCTCACCGCCGCCATCCGCAAGCTGGGAGGAACCATGGCCGGTCACTGGCCGCCGGAAGCAACCGATCCCGACGAGTTGCCCAACGCGGTCGTTCGTGACTGAACAAAGCAGCGGCCGGTAGGCGCGTTCGTGAGAACGCGGGGAGTGAGGCAGTTGCGGAGTTGAAACTCACGCGTTCTCACGAACGCGCCTACTTGCGCTTCTTCTTCGGCGCGAAGTCCACCGCCTTGGGATCGAAAGCCTCCGGATCATATCCCGGATTCATCCACTCGATCTCGCCGTGCAGCGCCTGCATGTATTGGAAGGTGCCGCCGAAGTCCTCCGGCGGGCAGGCGCGCGCGCCTTCTAACAAAACCGGACCACCCTCGCCGGCCTCGCGTTTTTCGAAGACGATCTCGTGAATCCACTCGTCGGCGAAGTCGTAGCGGTAGAGGATGCGCATCGGCAGCTTGCGCTTGCCGATGAAGTCGGCGACGGTGAGCACCGCCTCGTCCTGGAAGTCGCCGAGCACCTGGTCCTGCAGGCCGATCGGGCCGATCACGTCCACCAGCCGCTTGCCCTTGCCGTGGCGGAATTCGTGCGGGTGCTTGTTGGCCCAGCCCATCGCCGCCTGGATCGCGTCGCTGAGCTGGATGAACGTCACGTCCTTGGAAATGGAAAACCTCCGCCAAACCTGCGGCTGGATGCCGTAGATGAACACCTTTACCACCACCCGGTTCTGATCGCTTGTCTTGGCCATGCGCGGAGCATGAAAAAACCCCGACGCGGAATCAAACGGGAATTCACCGCATCGGAAAATGGCAAACCGCCCATCCCGGAAATCGGCGCAAGCCCCCTCCCCCGCACGGTCCGAATGAGCGGAAAAACCCCGGCGGCGGATCTAACAGACTCTTGCGGGCCCGCCCGCCCCGGTGGCCATGGCGCGGGATAGCCGCCGGGTGTCGGACAAATCGGCTGATTTGAGGCGGCCCATCGCGGCCGGCGTGGTTGTCGATGGCGACGGGTTTCCCATCTGGCGCGTGTGGTGGCCGGTTCGCAGGCCGCAGGCCGCGTTTTCATGAAAAGTCCGCGCCTGCGGCATGCGTATCCTGACAACATGCAAACTCATCGAATCGGGAGTCAGGACTGCGGCGGATTGGCCGGGCGGGGCATCGGGCGGCGGGCGTTTCTCGGCCGCACGCTTGCGGCGGGTGCGGCTTTGGGGTTTCCAAGACTCGGCGCGGCCGGAGCCAACGAGGAGGTCCGCATCGCTGTCGTCGGGCTGAACAGCAAGGGCCGCCACCACATCGAGCTGTTCGGCAAGGTGCCGGGCGTGCGCATCGTCGCCCTCTGCGATGTGGACCGGCACGTGCTCGCGCAAACCGCGGATGAATTCTTCGGCGGAAAGGTTGCCCAACACGTCGATTACCGCGAGGTCCTCGACCGCAAGGACGTCGATGCCGTTTGCCTTGCGACTCCCAACCACTGGCACGCGCTCGGCGCGGTGTGGGCCTGCGAGGCGGGCAAGGATGTCTATCTGGAAAAGCCGGTCTCGCACAACATCTGGGAAGGTCGCCGGATCATCGCCGCGGCAGAACGCGGCGGACGCATCGTGGCCTCCGGCACCCAGTCGCGCTCGGCACCCGGCAACCGCGAGTTTGAGGCCGACGTGCGCGCTGGAATCTACGGCCCGGTGAAGGTGGCTCGCGGGTTGTGTTACAAGGAGCGCGGCAGCATCGGCAAGGTCGGCGGGCCGCAGGCCCCGCCGCCGGAGGTCGATTACAACCTGTGGTCCGGCCCCAGGGAAATGGCTCCGATCATGCGCGGGAAATTCCACTACGACTGGCACTGGAAATGGGCCTATGGCAATGGCGACCTCGGCAACCAGGGAATCCACCAGTTGGATTTGTGCCGCTGGTTTCTCGGCGTGGACCGGCTGGCACCCCGCGTGGTTTCGCTCGGCGGGCGCTTCGGTTATGATGACGATGGCGAAACCCCCAACACCCAGACGGTCCTGTTCGATTATCCGGAGGCGCCGATCGTGTTCGAAGTGCGCGGTCTGCCCGATGCGGCGGGCAGCTCACGCATGAGCAACTACCGCGGCGGCCGGGTGGCGGCGGTCATCGAGTTCGAAGACGGCTATTTTGTCGGGACCGATGGCGGCGTGTTTTTCGATCAGCAGGGCAAACGCGTGAAAGCCTACCGCAGCGGACTCACCACCGAGCATCATGTGAACTTCATCAATGCCGTCAGAAGCCGGCGCGCCGCCGACCTCCATGCCAGCCCGCTCGAAGGCCATCTTTCCAGCGCGCTCTGCCACATGGGAAACATTTCGCACCGCATCGGGTCCGCCATTTCGCGGGAGCAACTCGAAGATCAGTGCAATGCGGAGGGCCTGCGCTCCGAAGTCTTCGGCCGGCTGCTGGCGCACGCGCTCGTCCACGAACGGGATTTCACCGCGCGAAAGATGATCCTCGGCCCACGCCTGGAGCTTGATCCGCAAACAGAGCGTTTCCATGGCCCGCTGGGCGACCGCGCCAACGAGTTGCTCAAGGACGACTACCGCGCGCCCTTCACGATTCCCGACCCTGCCTCCACCACCGCTCCCGAATGAATCGCGCCCCTGCCATCCCCGCCGATGACATGCGCCCCCCCGCCCCGCCGGTGGACCGCGCGGTCCGACGTCGCGCGATGGCCATTGAAGCGCCGGTGCGAGCCGCATGTCGCCATGGACATTTCCGGCCTTTCCGACCAACCTGCCCGCCACACTGCCGTGCAACGAACCCCGCCCATGGACACCCTCCAACTGAAACACACCGATGACACATGCGCCGGGCGGCTTTCCCCGGCATTGCTCGACTCACTCCGCGATGGCTACCGGATGGGGCCGGCCGACCTCGCCTGCCACAACGCCGTGAGCAACAACGCGGCCAAGCCGCTCTCGCTCAACCGCGGCGCGACGCGCGGGGATGACGGGCAGTTCAGCCACCGGATCCGCTCGCAAGGCATCACCAACCAGCACAAGTCCGGCCGCTGCTGGATGTTCGCCGGACTCAACGTGCTCCGTCCGCAGATCATGCGCGACCATGCGATCGAGGAGTTCACCTTTTCCACCGCCTATCTCCAGTTCTGGGACAAGCTGGAAAAAGCCAATCTTTATCTCGAATCGGTCATCGAGCTGCGTGACGCCGACTTCCTCGACCGCGAGTGGGAAATCGTCAACAAGTCGGCCATGGAGGATGGCGGCTGGTGGAACTACCTGGTGGGGCTGGTGGAGAAATACGGGGTCATGCCGCACTCCGCCATGCCGGAAACCCACGCCAGTTCCCACACCGAAACGCTCAACGAGGTTCTCGGCCGCCTGTTGCGATCCCGCGCCATCCGCATGCTCGGTCAACATGCCGCCGGTGCCCGCGTGCACGAACTCCGCTCGACGAAAAACGAAGTCCTTGCCGAGGTTTACCGCTTGCTGGTCCTCCATCTCGGCGAGCCTCCGTCCGAATTCGAGTGGCGCTATCCGGTGCGGAAAAAAAAGGAATCCAAGGACGCCGCCGAAGATGAATTCAAGACCGCGGAGAATCACAAGCTCACGCCTCCGCAGCGCCACACGCCGCAGTCGTTCTATCATCAATACGTCGGCCGGCCGCTCTCCGAGTTCGTCTGCCTCTACAACGATCCCAAGAACGAACTGAACCGCCACTACCGCTTCGACCGCGCGCGCAACATCGTCGGCAACGAGTGCATGAATTTCGTCAACATCGACACCGCGGCGATGAAGGAGGCGGCCAAGGCGTCCATTCTCGCCAACGAGCCGCTGTGGTTCGCCGTGAACATGGGCTTCGACCAATCGGCGGAGCACGGCCTGATGAAACACCGCCTGTTCGATTACGAAACCCTCTACGGCATCGACCTCACGCTCGGCAAGGCCGACCGCACGCGCCTCCACGCCGGGGCATCCGGCCATGCCATGGCGCTGATGGGCGTGGATCTCGACGCCGATGGGCGGCCGCGCAAGTGGCTTGTCGAAAACAGTTGGGGCGATGACAAGGGCAACAAGGGCTGTTGGACGCTCCATGATGATTGGTTCGACGAGCATGTTTACACCCTCATCGTCCATCGTCGCCATGTCCCGGCCGGGATCCTCGATCTGTTCCAACAGGAGCCCACCGTGCTGCCGGCCTGGTATCCGGGGGCCATGGGCATCCAATCCTCCATCCATCCGGCATGAAAACCCGCACCAAGGCCATTGGGGCGGCCGCGCCGGGCGTCGTCGTCTCCACGGTTCTCATCACCGCCGCCATGGCCATCTCGCCTGTGGATCTCCGCAGTGATGGTGTGGAGAATCCCCTCGCCGCGACAGCCACACCCAGACTCTCGTGGCGGGTGGAAACCGCCCAACGGGGGGCCTCGCAATCGGCATGGCAGGTGCTCGTTGCCAGCAGCGCGGAACTTCTCGGGCGGAACCGCGGCGATCTGTGGGATTCCGGAAAAAAACCCACCCGGCGCGAACCCTATGTGATCTACGCCGGATCCCCGCTCCCGCCCGGCGGTCGCTACCATTGGAAGGTCCGCTGCTGGGACAACGACGGCGAAGCCTCCGGATGGAGCGCTCCCGCCACCATGGAAATCGCGCCGCTGCGGCCCGCCGACTGGATGGGCGCGAAGTGGATCGACGATGGACGCAACAATCCGGCAAAGGATGAGGATTTCTACAAACCCGATCCCGCGCCGCTGCTGCGCCATGAGTTCACGCTCGCCAAACCCATTGTCAGGGCACGCCTTCACATCGCGGGGCTGGGTTACGCCGTGGCCAGCCTGAACGGCGGGCGTCTCGCCGATCAGCCGCTCGACCCGCCATGGACGGACTTTGACAAGCGCATCCTCTTCCGCACCCACGACGTGACCGCGAATCTGACAGAAGGCGCGAACTGCCTGGGAATCACCCTCGGCAACGGCTGGTACAACCCGCTGCCGCTGCGCATGTGGGGCGGCCGCAACATCCGCGAGGCGCTGCCTGTCGGCCGTCCGCGCGTGATCGCCCTGCTCGTTGTCGAGCATCCCGATGGCACACGCACCACCGTCACCAGCGGCCCGGAGTGGCAAACCGCGCAAGGCCCGACCTTGCGGAACAGCATCTTCCTCGGCGAGCAGCGCGACGCACGGCTCGCCATCCCCGGCTGGGACAAGCCCGGCTTCGACGCCTCCACATGGCAGGCGGCGCGCACCGGCGCCGCTCCCTTGCAGCCGCTCAAGCCCATGCTCGACATGCCGCCCGTGCGGGCCACGGAAATCATCACGCCGGTGGCCGTCACCTCGCCCGCCAAGGGAACCTATATCGTGGACTTCGGCACGAACTTCACCGGCGTGCCCGAAATCAAGCTGAACGTCCCCGCAGGCATCACCATCGCGCTGCGCTATGGTGAAATCCTCCACCCCAACGGCACGCTCAACCCGCTCACCTCCGTC
>JALOUA010000087.1 GCA_025457625.1 Akkermansiaceae bacterium | reverse complement strand
ACGGAATCCGGCAGCAGTTTTTCCAACACGGGAATCAACAGCGGATAGTGGGTGCAGGCCAGCAGCAACGTGTCGATGCCGCGCTCGACGAGCGGATCGAGATACGAGCGCAGGATCAGTTCGGTGGCCGGGTGGCCGAGCCAATCCTCCTCCACCAGCGGCACCAGCAGCGGGGTTTCCACAGCGTGGATGATCAATCCGGTGCGGCGCAGCGCGAGCGCGTGCTGGTAGGCGTGCGAACGGATCGTGCCGCGGGTGGCGATGATGCCGATGCGCTCGGCGCGCGGATTGGCCAGCGCGGATTCCACACCGGCATCGATCACGCCGAGGATCGGCAGGCGGTATTTCTCGCGCAATCCCGGCAAGGCGTGCGCGGTGGCCGTGTTGCAGGCCACCACGATGGCTTTGACGCCGCGTTCGATGAGAAAGCGCGCGTCCTCATCGGCGAAATGGCGGATCGTTTCCGGGCTTTTCGAGCCGTAGGGCAGGCGCGCGGTGTCTCCGAGATAGAGGATGTCCTCGGCCGGCAGCAATTGCTGCACCGCACGCACGACCGTGAGGCCGCCGACACCCGAGTCGAAAAATCCAAGAGACGCTGAATTCACGGGCCGGATTGTGCCGCCGCCCGCTGTTCCGGCAAGCGGGAACCCATGAGCGGATATGGAAAACCGGTTTCAATCTCCTTGATTCGCCGGTGAGGCTCCGGGAATCTCGCGCCGTGACCAGCCACACGTCGCCTCTGACCACCTCGCAGGCGGAAAAACTGCGGGCGTGCCTGGAGGAGCGCGGCTACGATTTCGAAAGCAAACCGCACGCCCTGTTCGCCGCGCGCAAGGACAAGCTGAACGTGACGGTCTATCAGAAAGGTCCGAAGGTGCTGGTGCAGGGCAAGGGCACGGAGGACTTCATCCGCTTCATTCTGGAACCCGAGGTGCTCGGCGAGGCGCGCCTCGGCTACGAGGAAGTGCGCGACCCGGACAGGTTCGCCCCCCATTTCGGCATCGATGAGAGCGGCAAGGGCGACTATTTCGGACCACTGGTGATCGCCGGGGTTTTCACCGATGCCGTGATCGCGCGGCAGTTGATGGCGGCCGGCATCATGGATTCCAAACGCGTGACCAGCGCCGCGCGCATCCGCCAGCTCGCCGCCGCCATCCGCGCCACCCCCGGCTGCACCTCGGAGGTCGTGTCGATCGGCCCCGAGCGCTACAACGAGATGCACGCCTCGTTCGGCAACCTCAACCGCCTGCTCGCCTGGGGGCATGCCAGGGTGATCGAAAAACTCGCCGCCGCCCGGCCGGACTGCCCGCGCGCCCTGAGCGACCAGTTCGCAAGGCCCGAAGTCCTCCAGCGCGCGCTTCGCCAGAAGGGCCTGACCTTGCAGCTCGACCAACGCACCAAGGGCGAGTCCGACACGGCGGTCGCCGCCGCATCCATCCTCGCACGCGAGCGGTTCATCGACTGGATGGACAAGACGTCGGTGGCCTGCGGGGTGAAGCTGCCGCTGGGCGCTTCTCCGGAGGTGGTGCGGGCGGCCCGCGAATTGATTGCGCGCCATGGCGGCGATTCCCTCAACAAGGTGGCCAAACTGCATTTCCGAACCACCGCAGCGGTATTGGCTGCTGCGCCGGACGGCACGCTGCCGGAGCCGGGTGCGTAAAGCATTGCAAATTAACCGATTTTTGACGGGACAAACCGGAATCGCGCGTTATTGATTCCGCGCGTCAACCCTCACACCCCACACAACCGCCTCATGGCCACCATCACCAAACGCGAACTCGCCATCAAGATCACGGATCGCCTCGGAGAGAGGGATCACAAAATCACCCAGCAGGATGTGCTAGAGGTGATCCAGACACTCATTGAGGAAATCACCGAGTCGCTCGCGCAGGGTGATACCGTGGTCATGCGGAATTTCGGCGCCTTTCAAGTGCGCGAGATGAAGGCGAAGATCGGCCGCAACCCCAAGGACCCCGACAAGGACGTGCCGATCCCCGCGCGCGCCGCCGTCAAGTTCAAGCCCGGCAAGGAGATGAAGGAGAAGGTGGCCACCACGCTCAAGATCATCCGCGAGAAGAAAAAGAAGAAGTAACCCGTGGCGGCGGATGTTGAACATTGAACATCGAACGCCCAACATTGAACTTCGAGGCGCGTGAGATGGTTTGGCGGGATCATGGCCGGATGTTGAAGCGTTGGATCAAACCAACTTCCACCGCACTCGCCTGCATTTTCGCCGCGTCCTGCGCGCGGCCGTCGGGCTACGACGGCTACATGACCCGCGGCTACACCGTGCGCGGCCAATCCTACCAACCGATGAGCGTCGATGCCGCGCTCCACTTCGAGGAAACCGGCACCTGCTCGTGGTATGACGAATCCAAATGGTTCGGCCTCAAGCGCGGCAACACGTCGCTCGGAGAAAAGGTGATGCCCTGGCACCTCACCGGCGCGCACAAGACGCTGCCCCTGCCGTGCCTCGTCAAGGTCACCAACCTGGAAAACGGCAAGTCCGTCAAACTCCGCATCAACGACCGCGGCCCGTTCATCGAAGGCCGCCATCTCGATGTCACCCCGCGCGCGGCGAAAAAACTCGGCTTCCGCGACAAGGGCCTCACCACCACCCACATCGAGGTCCTCTCCGTCGGCGACGGCCCCTACAAGCGGAAGAAGAAACGCCGCGGGTTCTTTTTCTGATCGTCTCACCATGCTCTACCACTCCACCAACAACCCATCGTTCCGCGTCGATCTCAAGGAGGCCATCCTGCGCTCGCTGCCGCCGGACAACGGACTTTACATGCCGGACGCGCTGCCGGTGCTTGGTGGGGACTTCTGGAAAATCTGGCGTCATCTCGGCTTTCAGGAAATCGGCTTCGCGGTGGCGGAGGCCTTCTTTGGCGATGACGTGCCCGCCGATGCGCTGCGCGAAATCGTCGATGGCACGCTGGCTTTCGACGCGCCGGTGGTCACGCTCGGTCCGGGCGACCATGTTTTGGAACTCTTCCACGGTCCCACGCTCGCCTTCAAGGATTTCGGCGCGCGTTTCATGGCGCGGCTGATGGCATGGCTCACGCGCGACGACGGCCGCATGCTTACCGTGCTCGTCGCCACCTCCGGCGATACCGGCGGCGCGGTCGCATCCGCCTTTCATCACGTGCCCGGCACCCGCGTGGTCATCCTCTACCCGAAGGGCAAGGTCTCCGGACTTCAGGAAAAACAACTCACCGCCCTCGGCGGCAACATCACCGCGCTCGAAGTGGACGGCTCGTTCGACGACTGCCAGGCGCTCGTCAAGTCCGCCTTCCTCGACCGCGAACTCGCCGAAAACCTCAACCTCACCTCCGCGAACTCGATCAATCTCGCGCGGCTCGTCCCGCAGAGTTTCTACTACATCCACGCCGCCCGCCAGCTTCCGGACGGCGTGAAGCCGGTCTTCGTCGTGCCTTCCGGAAACTTCGGCAATCTCACCGCCGGTCTGCTCGCCATGAAACTCGGCCTGCCCGTCGATCATTTCGTCGCCGCCACCAACCGCAATGACGTGGTGCCGGAGTTCCTGCGCACCGGCATCTATCAGCCGCGCCCCAGCACGCCGACGATTTCCAACGCGATGGACGTCGGCGCCCCCTCGAACTTCGTCCGCATGCAGGCGCTCTTCGGCGATTCATGGCGGGAAATGAAATCACGCGTCAGCGGCATGTGGTTCGATGACGAGCAAACCCGCGCGGCGATCCGCGAGGTGAAGACGCTCTGTGATTACCAGATCGACCCCCACGGCGCGGTCGGCTGGCTGGCGGCCCGTGCATGGCGCGCGCAGCACCCGTGCAGCTCCACCATCACGCTGGAAACCGCCCACCCCGCGAAGTTCCCGGATGTGATGGATGCCGAACTCGGCGCGGGCGCGGTCGAAATTCCCGAACGCCTCGCCGTGCTGGCGGATCGCCAAAAGGTTGCCATCCCCATGAGCACCGACAAGGCCGCCTTCCGCCAGTGGTTGGTGGAACTGTAGCGGAGATCACCGGATTCCGCGTTCAGCCCACTTCAGTTTCACCAATGCCCCACCTGATGTTCGAACAAACCTTCAAAAACATCGACGACGTCCTCTGGAAAGACGCCGGATGCACCAGCGAGTGGATTACACCGAGCAGAGTTCCTGGCTCCTGTTCCTGAAATACCTCGATTCCCTCGAAACCGACAAAGCCACCGAAGCCGAACTGGAAGGGAAAAAATATTCCTACACCCTCGATCCCGCCTGCCGCTGGTCGAAATGGGCGGCCCCGAAAACCAAGGGCGGCGAGATCGACCACAACAAGGCCCTCACCGGTGAGCGAAGGATCTTCGAATCGCTTCATCCATTACCAAATGCTGACCGAAACATTTCAGCGCAAGGTCATACATGCCTCCGGTCAAGCCACGCTCCCCATCATCAACAAATCTAAATTGAGTGCGCTCTCCGTTTGGTTGCCCCCAAAGGTCGCAGACCTAAGGGAGATCGCTGCCCAATTGGACGCCCTCTCCTCAGAAACCAACCGCCTCGCCGCCCTCTACCAGCAAAAGCTCGCCGGGCATCGACGGGTCAAGAAACGCCCTCTTTCTCTCCATGACGGGCCGGACGCGCTAAGGAAATGGCCGTTTTCTTTGCAGATCCCGTCATTCATCCGGACGTCATGTCGAAAAAATCCAAGTTTATCGACATGATTTGTTAACGTGTCGATGGCATCGACCTAATCTCCGCCCATGTCGGATCAGGCTGAAACCACGGACACATCGGTCGCGTGGCGGCCGGAGCTGCCGTTTGACCGGCTGCCGCTGCTGCCTCCGGCGGCGGATTTGGAAACGAAGGCGATTCTCCGGCAATGCATCGAGGCGCGGGCCGCCGTGGCGGAGTTGAAGCAGGCGGCGCTGTTGATCCCAAACCAAGGGGTGTTGATCAACACCCTGCCGCTGCTGGAAGCTCGGGCGAGTTCCGAGATCGAGAACATCGTGACCACGGCGGACCGGCTGTTCCAGTTCAGCCAGAACGACGGGCAGGCGGATTCGGCGACGAAGGAAGCGTTGCGCTACAGCCACGCGCTGTTGGAAGGATTTCGCACGCTGTCGGATCATCCCTTGAACACCCGCACGGCGGAGGATGTGTGCAGCAAGATCAAAGGCACGACGATGACCGTGCGCCGGGTGCCGGGCACGACTCTGGCCAATGAGCGGACGGGCGAAGTGATGTACACAGCGCCTGTGGGCGAGGAGCGGTTGCGCGACTTGCTGGCAAATTGGGAGCGCTTCCTCCATGAGCGGGTGGAACTGGACCCACTCATCCGCATGGCGGCTTCGCATTACCAGTTCGAGGCCATCCATCCGTTTACCGATGGCAATGGCCGGACGGGCCGGATTTTGAACAGCCTGTTCATGATCCAGGAAAACCTGCTCACCTTGCCCATTCTTTATCTGAGCCGCCACATCATCGCGCACAAGGCGGACTACTACCGGCTGCTGCTCGATGTGTCCCGGCACGGAGCATGGGAGCCGTGGGTGTTGTTCATGCTGGGTGGCATCGCGGACACCGCGCGCTGGACCACGGGGAAGATCGCCGCCATCCGCTCTCTCCAGGAACAGTGCGTAGTCCATGTGCGCCAACAGCTCCCCCGCATCTACAGCCGGGAGCTGGTGGATGCCGTTTTCGAGTTTCCCTACTGCCGGATCAGCAACCTTACGGAACGCGGCATTGCCAAACGGCAAACGGCGTCGGTTTATCTCAAGGAACTCGTCAATGTTGGAGTCCTGTCAGAGAAAGAGGCCGGCCGGGAGCGGCTCTTCATCAATCCCCGGCTGATGAAGTTGCTGACGCGCGATGCAAATATCACCGATCCCTATCCCGCGTGAACGAAGTATTAAAACACAACCGCTGAATCTTATGGAAGGTGGGCATGCAGCGGCGGTCATAGCCCGCCGCTACACCGCATGAATGCCGATGCGGTGTTGCTCACAGAGTCCGGCGATCTTTTCCTTCTCTAACAACAACGTCTTCCCTGCCTCGATGGCGATGCCGGAAACCCCGGCCGCCGCGCAGTTTTCGATGGTCTGCGGGCCGATGACCGGCACGTCGAAACGCATGTCCTGGTTCGGTTTCGAGACTTTGACGAGCATCACGTCCTTGCCGTGGCCCAGCTCGCCGCCGCGCTTGATGCAGTGGTTCGTGCCCTCGAAGGCCTCGACGGCGAGCACCGTGCCGTGGCGCACGACCACGCTTTGGCCGATGTCCAGCGCGCTGGTATGTTTGGCGATGCGGAAGCCGAACTCCGCATCGGCAAGCTGGCGTTTTTTCAAAACGGGGCCGCAGACATGGCCGGGGCCGGGCAGGTGATCCTCCAGAAAGGTCGTGGCGTTGATCACGGTGATGCCTTCCTTGGCGAGTTCGTCGGCGATCGCGCCGAAGAGCGTCTCGGCGTTGCGTTCCTTGACCCGCGCGAGGATCATGAGCACGCGCAGGTCGGGCCGCATGTCGAAGAGGTTTTTCGGGGAAATCTGGCCCATCATGACCGCCTCGGTGACGCCCTCGCGTTTGAAGAACCTGATCATTTTCCCGAGCTGGGCGACGCGGAACCACTCGATGGCCTCTGCCAGATCGGCGAGTTCGGGTTTCGTCTCGCCGTGGAAGGCGGCGACGGCGAGTTTCACGCCGGGCGAGTTGCGACGGGCGGCGGAAATGAAGGTTTCCGGATAAACTCCGCTGCCTGCGATGATGCCGATGATGCGGGATGGGGCCATGATTTTGTGAAACCCGGACGCCCCGCGGAAATGTGAAAGTAGCGGCTGTGGGACTCGAACCCACACTCGTTAGAACTCGATTTTGAGTCGAGCGCGTCTACCAATTCCGCCAAGCCGCCTTGGTGGGGCGGAATGTGGCGCGCCCGCTTCCGGAGGGCAAGCCGATTTCCGGAGTCCGCCGCCAGCGGTTTTTTGTCTCAACCCGTGCGCAGTTTAGGGCAAATGCGGCGGAGCCATTCAGGACCTCGGGGTCCTAAATCCCTCCCGTGATCCACACCGCAGCTCCCCACGACCCCGCCTCGATGCCGGCAATGGACGACTACGATTTCGATGATCGTCCGTTTCTGGTGTTCTGGGAAATCACCCGCTCCTGCGCCCTGGCGTGCAGCCATTGCCGTGCGGCGGCCCAGCCGCACCGCCACCCGGACGAGTTGGATTCCGCGCAGTCGCTGCGTCTGATCCGGCAGTTCGCGGAGTGGAAACCGCCGATGCTCATCCTCACCGGCGGCGATCCCCTGATGCGCCGTGACGCGCTCGATCTGGTTCGTGCCGCGGCGGAGTCCGGCCTGCATGTCGGCCTCAGCCCGTCGGCCACCGAACGGCTGCTGCACACGGATTTCGCGGAAATCAAGGCCGCGGGCGTGCAGCGCATGTCGCTGAGCCTCGACGGGGCGACCCGTGAGACCCATGACACTTTCCGCCGCGTCAACGGCACCTTCGACCGCACGATCGAAGCCGTGCGCCGCGCGCATGCGGTGGGCCTGAGCCTGCAAATCAACACCACCCTCACGCGCGGCAACATGCATGAGTATGAGGCGTTCAAGAACCTCATGTTCGAACTGAAACCCGCGATGTGGAGCGTGTTCCTGCTGGTTCCCACCGGCCGCGCCGGCCTCGGGGACATGCCGGACGCGCAAGACATCGAACACGTCTTCGAGGACATGGCGGGGCTCATCGGCAAGGCGCCGTTCGCGGTGAAAACCACCGAAGGCCACCACTTCCGCCGCGTCGTGATGCAGAAACTCGGCGGCGGTGCCTCGCGCCCGCGGCCGGGCATGCGCTCGCCGCTGGGCATCCGCGACGGCCGTGGCGTGATGTTCGTCTCGCACACCGGGGAAGTCTCGCCCAGCGGTTTCCTGCCGATGGTTTGCGGCAACGTGAAAACCACCCATCCGGCGGACATCTATCGCAAGCACCCGCTTTTTGTCTCACTGCGCGACAGCGACGCGCTCGGCGGCAAGTGCGGCGTCTGCGAGTTCCGCAAGGTCTGCGGCGGTTCGCGTTCCCGCGCCTACGGCATCTGTGGCGACCCCTTCGCCGCCGATCCCGCCTGCGTTTACGTCCCCAAAAAAGCCCAAGTCGAAAAAGCCATCGTCTGATTACCCACCATCCAATCCCATGATCAACCTCACCAAACTCTGGACCGGCGTCGCCCAACCCGCCGACTCGCTGCGCTACGGCCATGCCTCCGGCCACCCCGCCAACCACGCGGGCAATGGCAGCGACAGCGGCATGCCCGCCGCCGCCCGCGCCCGCAAGCCCATCACCGTCTGGAACATCACCCGCACCTGCAACCTGCGCTGCGTCCACTGTTATTCGGACTCGATGGCCATGCAGTATCCCGGCGAGCTCACCTGGGCGCAGATGAAAAACGTCGTCGATGACCTCGCCGCCTATCAGGTCCCCTCGCTGCTGCTCTCCGGCGGCGAACCGATGATCCATCCGCGCTTTTTCGACCTCGTCGATTACGCCACCGAAAAGGGTCTCAAGCTGACCATTTCCACCAACGGCACGCTCATCACGCCGGAAAAGGCCGCGCGGCTCAAGGCGGCCAACGTCGCCTATGTCGGCATCTCGCTGGATGGCATCGGCAAAATCCACGACGAGTTCCGCCGCAAGGAGGGTGCCTTCGACGGCGCCGTGCGCGGTTTCAGGAACTGCCACGATGTGGACCAGAAAACCGGGCTGCGCCTCACGCTCACGCGCCACAATGTGCAAAACATCAACCAGATCCTCGACTTCATCGAAGAAAAGGAAATCAAGCGCGTCTGTTTCTATCACCTCGTGCCCGCCGGCCGCGGCAGCGAGATGCAGGTGCTCGGCGCCGATGAAGCCCGCCACGCCATCGACACCCTGATCGCCCGGGTGGAAACCTGGCACAAACAGGGCATCGACCGCGAACTGCTCACCGTCACCCAACCGGCCGATGGTGCCTATCTGTTAGTCCGGATGGAGAATGAAAACCATCCGAATCTCGCCGAGGCCCGCCGCCTGCTCTCATGGAACGGTGGCGGCGCCAACAGCTCGGGCCGCGGCATCGCCAACATCGACACCCAGGGCAACGTCCACCCCGACCAGTTCTGGCAGGACATCACGCTCGGCAACGTCAAACGCATGCCCTTCTCCGAGATCTGGGAGGGCAAAAACCCCGACTCCGCCGGCATCCTCAAGTCGATCCGCTCGATCGGCCTGCTTTCGCAGGAGGAGCGCCAGTCCCGCATGACCGGGCCGTGTGCCGATTGCAAATGGTTCTCCATCTGCGGCGGCGGCTTTCGCACCCGCGCCGCCTTCTGCAACGACGGCCACCTGTGGGGATCCGACCCCGGCTGCTACCTCAAGGACGAGGAACGCCTCGAAGCCTGCGCGGTTGCCTGATCACGAACCCCTGAATCGACAGCCGGGACTATATCAAGCAACCCGCCCACCCGCATTTTCAAATCCCTTGGCCGGCAGCGGCGTGATTCCGAGTCTCAGGCGCGCGGTTTTTTGCGCGGTTTCGGCCGTTTTGGCGGCGCCTCTTCCGCTGTGCCGAGCAACATGCCGATTTCCAGCTTGTTGAGGATGGCGAAGCGGCCGGGTTCCAGATCGCCGAGCCACAGGCCGCCGATGCGCACGCGCAGCAGCTTGGTGACCTGATAACCGAGTTGCTCGAACATCACGCGGATCTGGCGTTTCGCGCCGTGGTCGAGCACCACCTTGATGCGCCGCGGCGAGAGCCGCTCGATCGCCTTGGCCTTGAGTTTTCCCTCCGATGTGTAAACGCCCTCCAGAAACTGGTCGAGGTGCTCGTTTTGAAACGCCTGGTTGGCGGTGACGAGGTATTCCTTTTCCACCGACTTCGACGGATGCATCAACTGCTGCGAGAGATCGCCGTCGTTGGTGAGGATGAGCAGGCCCTCGGAATCCAGATCGAGGCGGCCGACGTGGTGCAGGGCGCGCAGCGATTGCGGCAGCAGGCCATAGATCGTCGCGCGGCCGAGTTCGTCTTCCCGCGTGCAGACGAGGCCGCGGGGCTTGTGGAAGGCAACGACGACCGGTTCGCGCGCGACGACGCGTTTGCCATCGACGCGGACGTGGTCGCCCGGCGCGACGCGGGTGCCCATGTTCAGGCAGGGGCTGCCATTCACCTCGACGCGGCCGGCCTGGATGAGTTCATCGCATTTGCGGCGGGAGCCCACGGCGCAGGAGGCGAGGAATTTGTTGAGGCGGACGCCTTCGTTCATGGCAGTGGGTGGAAATGCAAAATGCGCGAAACCCGGCGGGCTTCGCGCGTGATGGGTGGGAATCCGGACAAGGGATCAACCCTCGTGTTTGGTCTTCGGCAGGCCGACCGGCGAGCGGCCGGCTTGCCATTCGCCGCGCTCCTTGAGCAGCTTGACGCGTTCGAAACGCTTGAGGACGGAACGCTTGCCGCCGACGGTGGCGCTGGATTTGAGACTGTTGTGCTTGGACATCGCGTGTGGTGGTTTGAAATCGCGGGAGGCGGACGCTAGGTGCCGCCCGCTCCCATGGCAACCCGAAAATCAGGCGATGTGGGCCAGGGTCCCTACATTGGGGATCGTTACTTTAGCAAGTCGGCATGAATGGGAAGAAATTTGAACCGCCAAGACGCCAAATGCGCCAAGGAAACCCAGGATGAGTCCCCTGAAATCAGTTTCCGTGCCTCAAAATTACGATTCCCGTCTGTTTGGCTTGGCGAGCTTGGCGTCTTGGCGTTGAAACAACCTCTTCATTCCGGATTTTGCCACGAAGCTCACCCTGGTGGAGTCACCCTGCGATGTGGGCGACGGAGCAAAAGCGGATTTGTTGCCGGAGCAAAAGCGGACGAATTATCGCGTGAAAGAATCTTCGAGCACCCGGAACCTGCGGAATGGGTGGAAAAGCACGGTGACTGACTTGCGGGAAGTGGGCGCAATCCCGTAGTCGATACCGGCGAATTGGTTGAGGTGACGGAGGTGAACCTTGCGGGTGGCGCGCAGCGAGAAGTGCAGGTCCGGCAAGGTGGCTTCGGGCGTGGGACGGAGTTGGGCGGAGCGTTTGAGTGTGTCGTTTTCTTTTTATGGGAGTCGATGGCGCTCACGCGCCGGGACTCTCATAACTCAATAAAAAGCTCCACGACTTTTATCAGGAAACGTGCTTGAATCCATTCGCGGGTCACCTTGCCGGCTTTTCTTAACCCGGAAAACCAAGGTCTGGCAATTGCCCCCGTGCGGCGCGGCGAAGCGCGGGAAACTGAGACCGCTGGCCTCGCAGGCTTCGACAAGCGCCTGCTTCTGCACCGGAGTTTGGCGCAGGTGCCCGCGCCGGCCGGCTTTCAGAATCGCTTCATTGATATCCGTCATGGCGGTCGCATCCATGACGGATATGAATCCTCAATTTGGGGTGGCCGGAGATCGCGGTCTCACGACCGCGCCTACGATCACCGCAAACCGAGCGGCGGGCCACCACTGGTGGTTCGGGCTGTCATGCTGCCAGAGTTCGCCGACATGGGCGCGCCGGAAACGCCGGCAAGCGCGCGGTTTGCGCCCGGGCCTTTGACCCGTCTGGCATCGTCCACCGCTCCGGTTGCCCTCCGGCAGAGCCGTATCTTGCGAACGACGCGCCATGTTCTCCACTAATCCACTCCATACCAGTGACTTCCCGGCATCATTCCAAAAAATCCGCTTTTGCTCCGTCTCTCCGTCCGCTTTTGCTCCGGCCCGACAGATCGAAATTCCTGGCTCGCCAGTTTCCCCCTCACTCCGCCGTCTCCGGCCGGGCGATGAGATCGGAGAATCGTTCCTCGAGTTGGCCGAGGATGGCGGGGTCTTCGATTTTTCCGCCTGCGGCGGTGGTGATGTAAAGCGTGTCCATGGCCACGCCTTTTTCGGTGCAGATGCGGGCGTGGGCGGTGTTGAGGCCGTATTGGTTGATGGTGTGGAAGAGGTCGTGCAGCAGGCCGATGCGGTCGAGCGCCTGGAGTTCGACGGTGGTGCAGCTGGGGTGGAGTTCGTTGCTGACGTAGGCGCGCACCGGCACGGGGATGTCCCGGTCGGTGCGGGGTTTGAGGAAATTGACGCGGCGCTTGAGGTATTTTTCCGGTTCGTATTCCGCGGCGGCGAGGATGGACTCGAAGGTTTCGAGGAAGCGCTTGCGCGTGGCGGCGGAGGAAACGGCCTCGAAGTTGGTGGTGCAGACGCGGAAGATGTTGACGACGATGCCGTCGCCGCGGGTGAAGAGGTCGGCTGACAGGATGTTGATCTGCTCGGAGGCCAGGGCGCAGCAGACTTTTTCCAACAGGAGCGGCTTGTCGCGGGTGGCGAGAACGAGTTCGGAGTATCCCTGCTCGCTGTGGTCGATCCACTTGATGCACGAGGCGTGCGGGTCCTTGGTCCCGGCCTCGCGTTGCAGGAAATGGCGGACGGCGCGCACCTGGGTGACAATGTGGGCCGGCTGGCGGAAGTGGAAGGCGCTGGCCGGCATTTTCTCGAAGTGGCGCCGGATGTCCGGGTGGTAGTCCTCGCGCATCAGTTCGATCACGGCGTCGCGCAGGGCGAGGCGGTCGGCGTCGAGTTTTCTGGAGTATTTCTCGCGGCCGTTCTGCAGGAAGTTGCGAGCGGCGGAGTGGAGCTGGAGCATCAGGGATTCCTTCCAGCCGCTCCATGCGTCGGGTGCGGTGGCGTTGGAATCGATGAAGGTGAAGAGCAGCAGGGCGTCGAGATTGGAGGTGTTTTTGACGATGGCGCAGAACTCGGCGATGACTTCGGGATCATCGAGATTGCGGGTGGTGGCGGTGCGCCAGAAGGTGAGGTGGTTGTCCACCAGGAACATGATGAGGCGGCGGCGGGCGCCGTGGATCTGCAGGCGGTTGCAGAGTTTGGCGGCAAGCATGGCGGAGCCGTCGATGTGCTCGCGGACGTTCTCCGCGCGGCCGGTGTCGTGCAGGATGACCGCGAGGTAGAAGGCGTAGGGGTCGGCGATCTCATGGAACAAGCGACGGTAGACTTTACGGCGCGGGTTTTCCTCGGCGACCAGTTTGTCGAGCTCCTCGACGCAGCGCAGCGTGTGTTCGTCGGCGGTGTAGCGGTGGAAGAACTCGTGCTGGACGAGGCAGTCGAGCGCGCCGAACTCCGGCAGATAGCGGCCGAGGAAGCCGATGCGGTGCATCAGGCGCAGCGTGCGGGCGACGTCGCCCTTGCGTTCGAGGATGGCTTCGAAAATCTGGCGGTTGGTTTTCGAGTAGCGGAACGGCCGGTCGATGTCGTCCCAGTGCTGGGCGATGAGGCGGCGGAGCTGCGGGCTGAGCTTGAGGTTGCGGAGCTGGCAGTGCTGGAAGAGCCGCATGAGCTGGTGCGGGTCATCCTTGAAGATTTCCTGGTTGGCGGGAAACAGGCGGCCGTCGCGAGCGATGAATCCATCGAATTCCTCACGGCTTTTTTTCCGGAAGGTGAGGAACGAGCGGATGCCGGATTCCGCGCGCGAATCCTGTTCCATCTGGAAGGCCTCCATCAGCGAGGTGGCGTGCTGATAGATATGGCGGGTGTGCCGGTAGTAATCCCGCATGAAGGCCTCGGTGCTGCGCAGGATGTTGCGCTGCGGGTAGTTGAAGGCGGTGGCCACCACGCCCTGGAGCTGGAGCGTGAGCTGGTCGGTGCCCTTGCGGGTGTGGTAGTGCAGCTCGTTGCGCACGCGGTGGAGGAAATCGTAGGCCTCCTCCATCTCGCGGAAGGCGGCGGCGGTGAGGAGTTTGCTTTCCACCAGGTCCTCAAGCCGGTTGCTGCCTCGTTTCACCCGCGCCATCCATTGCACGCTGTGATAGTCGCGCATGCCGCCGCAGCCCTCCTTGACGTTGGGTTCCTGCAGGAAAACGGTGTGCGAGTATTTCTCGTGGCGCGTGCGCAGGTCCTGGCTGCGCAGCTCGAAAAACGCCGCCTGGCCCTTGTCGATGCAGTCCCCGGCGAAGCGCACCTGGAATTTCGCGAACAATTCCCTGTCGCCGGCGATGAGCCGCGAATCCATCAGCGAGGTTTTGTTTTCCTGATCGGCCCTCGACTGTTCGACGCACTCGGCGATCGAACGGCAGGCGTGGCCGACCTTGAAACCGACATCCCACAGCAGGTAAAGCACGTCCTGGACGAGTTCCTGCAAGGGCTTGGGCAGCTTGGTGGACGCACGCGGCAGGAGGAACAGCAGATCGATGTCCGAACGCGGATTGAGCAGGCCGCGGCCGTAGCCGCCGGTGGCCACCAGCGCGATCTGCGAGGCGATGCCATCCTTGCCGCGGGCCTTGATCGAGGCTTCGAGAATCGACGACAGCAGGGTGTCGATGAGTTTCGCGCGGTCACCGGCGATTTCAAGACCGCCGGCTCCGCTGCGGTGGCGTTCGAGGATGTTTTTTTCCTCCGCTTCCAGAAAGCTCATGTAGAGGGCGATGCGCTCGGCCGGGGAAAGCTGGCCGTTCACGGCCGGCTTGAGTTGTTCGCGGGCGTGCTTTTCGAGCGTCTTGAGGTAATCGGCCATGCGTCGTGGGAAGGCTGAGATTGGTTCCTGCCCCGGGAAGGTCAAGCCGCGCATGCCATGCGCGTGCCGACCTTGGCGTAAAGTTCCACCTGCTTCGCCGAGTATTCCGCAAGATCCGC
>JALOUA010000086.1 GCA_025457625.1 Akkermansiaceae bacterium | reverse complement strand
GACGTCTGGGGCACCACGTTCTATGAGACCAGCGACCGCAACCTGAAAGAGAAGTTCGAGGACGTCGATCCCATGGAAGTGCTCGACCAAGTCGCGACCATGCCGATCACCACCTGGAAATTCAAGGAAGACGATTCCGCAGTGCGCCACATCGGCCCGATGGCGCAGGATTTCCACCAGGCTTTCGGTCTCGGCCTCGACGACCGCCACATCAGCACCACCGATGCCGACGGTGTCGCCTTAGCCGCCATCCAGGCGCTCAAGCAACTGCTCGATGACAAGGACCGGAAAATCCAGGACCTCGAAGCGCGATTGCAAAAGCTCGAAAAATCCAGCCAAAAGAACCGCTGAAAAAATCCAACCACCAAAATCTTGGAGCCACCCCATGGGTGATCCTGCCGCCCGCCGCAAAACCCGCGGACCATGGCCCTCGCTGCGGTGACTCCACAAACAACGAAAGGAAACAATATCATGAAAACAACCCAGACATCCATTGCGGATCCCATCATCCGCAGGAATCATTCAGCCACCGTGCCGGCCGCCGCTATGATAGCTGTCGCAGCGCTGCTCGGCGGACAGATCGCGGCACAAGTTCCCGTCGATCCCAGTATTCTCTTCAGCGAGGACTTCTCTGGAGTGAATCCACTGGCAAATTTCAACCTGGAGAATCCTCCGGGTGCCGGACAGAGTCCGATGGCAATCGGAATCGACAACCAAGCCCTGGTGATGGATTACCTCTATGGCTTTGGAGTGGCATCGGCGGGCCTGAAGACGGCAATCAATTTCAAGGATACGTTTTTGGAGGGCGATCTACGTCTCGAAACGACCTATCCTTATGACCCGAGAGGCATGGGGAACATCGGTTGGGTCAACGGTTCCTCCTCCCAAGGTTATGTGAGTTTAGGGCTTCAAATGGATGAGAACCGCGCCTATATCTTTGTCGGCGGCGGCGGTTTATCGGGTTCGGCATCGTCGCCAATTGTGGTGGATCGAGACGTGACTTACCGGCTTCGGCTTGAAGTCAGATCACCCAATATCATCAGGGGTTATGTCAACGATGTTCAAGTCGTCAGCCTGACCTTCGACATCGGGAATTTTCCCGTCCAGATGAACCCGGCAGTCTCTGCGAACTCATACCCTAGCCTGCGCATTCGTCACGACAACCTTGTTGTGCGGACGATCAACCAACCACCGTCCTGCGACGCCGGCGCGGACCAGATGCTCGAATGCGCGGGAGCCCTCACGCCTGCCCAACTGAACGGCTCGGCTTCCTCGGATCCGGATGGTGATAGTCTCACTTATGAATGGACCGTGGCTGAGGGATCCGGAGCAGTGATCGAAAATCCTTCCTCCATCCAGCCGACGGGATGGTTCCCAATCGGAACCACCATGGTCACGTTGCTCGTGGCGGATGGCAATGGCGGCTTCGACACGGATGACATGTTTGTCGTCGTCCATGACACTACCGCTCCCGTCGTGGTCTGCACGACCGACGTGGCAAGCCTCTGGCCGCCGAACCATCGCATGGTGGCGGTCCGGATTTTCCTCAATGTCGCCGATGTCTGTGCCAGCCTGCGGGACTTCAGCGTCATGTGCCAAGTATCCAGCAGCGAAGCGGATGATGCCAAGGGTGATGGAAAATCCACGGGCGACGTGAATGGAGCCAACGGTTACATTTCGCCCGTGCCGGTAACACTTACGTATGATCCGGGATCGGGAATGTTCACCGGCCGGGTGAATCTCCGCGCCGAGCGAAACGGCAGCAAGAACGGACGAACTTACTCGATCACCGGAGTGGCGAGCGATCCATCGGGAAACAGCGGCTCCGCCAACTGCGTCGTGATCGTGCCTCATGACATGGGTAAGAAATAGCCAGATCGCCGCAGCGTATTCGGCAGGCCCGCCAGGGACTTGCTGCGCGAGGGCGGCGTCATCCTCACCTCCATCGACGACAACGGGCTCCCCACCCGCGGCCTGCTCATGCGGAGGGTCATCGGCGGGGCGGATTTCGTCGCGAATGTCATCTGGCGGGAAAACCACTCGCCGAAAATCCCGGAGAAGCATTTTTTCCGGGGATCACGACTTGATTGTGGCTTTCGCTCCATCCGGTGAAAGCCGGAGTCCGAACCCGCTTGCAACAACCGACCATCGGGACAAGGCATGCAAGAATCCTGGGAATGACCCAAGAGGCTTGTGGGAGGCGGGTGATTTGTCCGCCCGCAAGCTTCACAGAGCGCCGCCACACCGCATCCGGTTGGCACTGCCGCCTGACGACCGGGCTCCCATGATGGATTTGCAGGAAATGGGTTTTCAGGTTCACCCCGGTTGACGGACGCCGAATCACTGCTTTGCTGGATGAATGCACAAGCCATTGCTTCTCCTGATGTTGGCCGCCGCCACCGCGCAGGCGGGATTGGTGGAAAAACCGGTGATCTATCAGCACGACGGCGTGACGCTGGAGGGATTCCATGTTTACGACGATGCGAAAGCGGGCCGCCGCCCGGCGGTGCTGGTGATCCATCAATGGACGGGCCTCTCGGATTACGAAAAACGCCGCAGCCGCCAGCTCGCGGAGATGGGCTACAATGTTTTCGCGGCGGATATTTACGGCCAGGGCGTGCGACCGCAGCCGCCCGACTCCGGCAAGGAAGCCGGCAAATACAAAGGCGACCGCGCGCTTTTCCGCGGCCGCCTGATGGCGGCGCTGGACGTCCTCAAGTCCGACGAGCGCACGGACCAGCAGCGCGTCGCGGCGATCGGCTATTGTTTCGGCGGCACCGGCGTTCTGGAAATGGCCCGGGCCGGGGCGGATGTGGCGGGCGTGGTCTCGTTCCACGGCGGCCTCGACGCCGCCGCGGACATGACCGCGCCGAAAGGCGGGGTGAAGGCGAAGGTGCTGGTGCTTCACGGCGCGGTGGACCCCTACGTTCCGCGCGAGCAAGTCGCCGCTTTTGAGGATGAAATGACTGCCGCGGGAGCCGACTGGCAGCTCGTTTCCTACGGCGGTGCCGTGCACAGCTTCACCCACAAGGAAGCCGGCGACGATCCCTCGAAAGGCGCGGCCTATGATGAAAAGGCGGACCGCCGCTCATGGCAGGCGATGAAGTCGTTCTTCGCGGAGATTTTCGGCGAGTGAAACAAGGCGGACAACCGGATTCAGCGCCGCCGGATCCGGTTGTTTGCGGTTAGCGGAAGCGCTCGATGAATGGGTAATCTCCGCCCTTTTTCTTCTTTCCCCGCGCCCAGTCTCCGGGGAGTTCGCCAAGCAGGTCGAGCCGCCGCAGGATGTTGAGCAGGTGCAGCAGGGACGCGGGTTCGGATAGCCCCGGGACTTCCGCGACCAGCGCCTTTGCGGCGGTTTCCCTCCGGCCGAGCGCGAAAAGTGCCTCTCCGGCGGTGATGCGGATGGCGGCATGCGGGTCCTTGAGAAGCGGGATGAGTGACCCGGCCTCCGCCGCGGCTTTGCCGCCCAGCACGCGCAGCCCGACGATGCCCCAGTAGCGTTCCACCACGTCTTCCGACGCAAGCGCGCGCCTGAAGCGGGGCAACTGCGCGGCATCCCCCTCGCTCGCGGCGAAGGCGAGGCCGGTGATTTCGCGAATGTCGATCCCGCCGCCTTGGACGAATTCCGCGATGGTGGTGTCCCGGGTGAGATCGTGGAAAAGCGATTCGGGAACGAGGCCCGTATCGCGGGTTCCCTCCATCGTCGCCTTCAACTTCGCGCGCAGGGCGGCGAGTTTCACCGCATGGGCGGGATCGGCGGCGAGGTTGTGGGTTTCCCACGGGTCGGCGGTGAGATCATAAAGTTGCTCGGCGCTTCCCGGTGCCTCCCACAACGCCTTGTGCATGCCGGTGAGGCCGCCGTTTTCCCAAGCCACGCGGTAGGCCCGCCAGCCCGGTTGGCCGAATTGATAGAACGAGTAGGGAGCGGTCGGGAAATCGGGGTTGAAATTGCGGATGTATTTCCATTTCCCGTCACTGAGGCCGCGGCGCATGCCGTAGAGTTCGTCGAAGCGGTCGGCGAAAAGGAACTCCATCTCATCGGCGGCGGGTTCCACACGTTTCGATCCGAGGAAGGGCCGGCCCTGCATTTGCGCGGGGATTTCCACGCCGGCGAGGGATAGCAAGGTCGGGGAGAGATCGACAAAGGAAACCGGTTCCGTCACGCGCTGGCCGGACTTGAAAGGAGAAAGATCCTGGAATTTCGCCGGCACGCGGACGATGAGCGGCACTTTCACTCCCGTTTCCTCCAGATAACGTTTGCCCCGCGGCAGGACGCCGCCGTGGTCGGAGCAGTAGAGGACGATCGTGCGGTCGGCGAGGCCGGCTTTTTCGAGTTCGTCGAGGATCCGGCCCACCTGCGCGTCCATCGCGGTGACGCGGTCGTGATAGCGGGCCATGTCCTTGCGGATTTCCGGCAGGTCGGGGAGATAGGGCGGCAGGTCGATCTGCTCCGGCTTCATGCGTTGCGGCTCGGCCGGTTTGTCATCAAAGAGCGAGCTTTCGTGGGACTCGCCGATGTTGAACACGGCATAGAAGGGCGCTCCATCCGGGCGATTCCTGTAATGGGCGCTGCCGGAGGAGGCGTCCCAATACGAATGGTCATCGCCCTTGAAGTTGTAGTCGGTCTTGCTGCGGTTGGTGCAATAGTAGCCGTTGGCACGCAGGTATTCCACATTCGGGCGGTATATCCGCGGGATGGCATGGCGGCTGCGCATGTGTTGCGTGCCCAGCGTCGGAGCATACACGCCCGTCAGGATGGTGGCGCGGGCGACGGCGCACACCGGTGCGTTCGAGTAGGCGTGCTCGAAGAGGAAACCCTCGTTGGCCAGCGCGTCGAGGCGTGGCGTCCGCGCCTGCTTGTTGCCGTAGCAGCCGAGCCAGTGCGACGCGTTGTCCTCGCTGGTGATGAACAGGATGTTGGGTTTCTCCCGGGCAATCAGCGGAAATGCGAGGACCAGAAGCAACAGCGGGGTTTTCATGGATTTGGGCGATTTCTCCCATGCAGGGTGGATTCCGGGGAATCGGACGTCGAGGATGATTCCCGCTGGCCTCGGAATCAGGAAAGCCGGGCGTGATCCCGATGATCCATGCAAGCCCTCGAAAAAAGAAACCGGCGGAATCCGGAGCTTATGGGGGGCGAGGCTTCGGGTTCCGCCGGCTTGTTGATTCCGGGGGGTTGTGGTTTCCGCAAACTTTACTCTGGGGGGAGAGTGGCGGGGGGGTGCCTCGCTCGCGTCAACGAGAGGACCATATCCCATTTTCGGACATTGGCCAGCTCCGTCTTCGCGTAAGGCGAAAAAAATTTCAGACCAGGCCGACGCGCCGGCACTCGTGATTCGGGATCACGATGCCGGTGTTCGGGTTTCCAAGGTGCGCGGATACCGCCTCGGCGAGCACGTCGCGGAAGTCGGTGGTGTGGCGGAGGTCGCGCTTCTGCTGGAGCTTTTCCGGGGCCAGGCCGGGCCATTCGCCGAGCACGGGTTGCGCGGGTTTGGCGAGACTGCCGCCGAGGGCGATCATGCAGTTGGCCCAGCCGTGGTCGGTGCCGTTGGTGCCGTTTTCCGCCACGGTCCGGCCGAAGTCACTGAGTGTGAGAACCAGCACATCGCGCATGGCATCGCCGAGATCACGGGTGAAGGCGGCCATTGCATCGCACAACTCGCGCAGGCGGTTGGCATAACCGCCATTCACGCCGCCCTGGTTGTTGTGGGTGTCCCAGCCGCCGTAATCGAGCTCGATGACTTCGGTGCCGATGCCGGCCTTGATCAGGCGCGCGGCCTCGCGGAACTGGAGCGCGATGCCGGTTTTGCCGTAGTTCGCGCCGTTGGCCGGCTTGTATTCCTGCTTGGCGACGGCCTCCAACTGGCGGGTCCCTTCGAGGGTGGCGGCGGCGGTTTGTGAGAGCAATCCGGCGAGCGCGCCATGCCCGGCAGCGGGCTTGCTGCAGTAGGCGGTTTCAAGCGCCGCGCGGATCGCCTCGGCATCGCCGCGCATTTGCGGCATGCCGAGATCGGCGACGCCGCGGATCGCATAGGCCGGCGCGCGGCCGCGCAGGATGCGCGGGAGGTTGCCGCCGATGGCGACGGCGCGGATGCTGCCATGGCCGCTGGAACTGGCGAGGTGGCGGTTGAGCCAGCCGTCGGATGACAGGGAATGGCCGACGACCCCCGTTTCCCAGGTGTCCTGCTCCTCGAAGTGCGAGCGCGTGTTTTCCGCATAGCCCACGGCCTGCAGCGCCACGGCGCGGTGATCCTTGAACAGCGGCAGCAGCGAGGCGGCCGCCGGATGCAGGCCGAAAAACCCGTCGAGATCGCGGCAGGTGTTCGGATCACCCGCCGGGCGGGGGATGGCGATGGCCTTGCGGTGCTTGTAGTAATCCGGATCGCCGTGCGGGACGACGAAGTTCAGTCCGTCGATGCCGCCGCGCAGGAACACGGCGACGAGGGTTTTGCCCTTGCGGACGGGCTGCGGCGCGTCCGCGGCGAGGAGATGAAGCGGCGCCAGCCCGCCGAAGATGGCGGCGGTGCCGGTGGTGCGCATGAATTGGCGGCGGTTGGTATCCATGGGGTTTTTTTGTTAGAACGAACGGGTTTGGAATTCGGGCATCATGTGCAGGAACGAGGCGAAGAGATATCGGCGGTGGTTCGGATCCGCGACGTCCTGCCGGAGAATCGCGCGCAGGGCCTCACGGGTGGCCGGCGAAGGCGCGCCGCCCCTGCGCGCGGCGAAGGCCTGGTCGATCACCGCGTCGGCATGCTGCGGGTCCTTGAGGGCGTTCGCGGCGAACCAGCCTTGTGGCAACCCGGCGGACAAGGCGTTTTCGAGCTCCTTGCACCAACTCCACTTCTGAAGCTGATAGTTCGAATCGGCATAGTCCGCGTTGGTTTCGGGAAACCCATCCGGGCTCGCGCGGTCGAAGAGATTGCGCCCGCTGCGGTCGCCCAGGCCGATGACCGACCACGGGTGAACCGCGCCGGCCGAGCGCTGGTGGGCGACGCCGAACTCGACGGGCGTCATCAGTTTTCCATCCACCTCCGCCGCCATGAAACGGGGCGCTTCCACCAAGGCGGCGATGACCCGGCGCATGTCGCCGCCGCTGCGGAGGAATTCCGCGGCGAGCGCGTCCGCGGTGGGCCCGTCCACCGGCATGCCCAGGTAATGGGCGACGAGTTTCTCCGCGATGAAACGCGCCGTCTGCGGCCGGCAGGCGAGCATCTCGACCACCATGCGGATGCGGTCGTCCGCCGTCTCCGGCGACTGCGCGGCGGGAACCGACAGGCCGAAGACCTCAAGCGGAGCGCCCTCGTTGAGATAGGGCGAGAAGCGGTAATTGTAATCGATGCGGCTGCCGTCCGCCGTGGCCTCGCGCTGCGCGCCCCAGCCTGTTAGAAGATGGGCGAGGCGGGTGACATCTTCCTGCCGGTAGCCGCCATGCACGCCGACGGTGTGGAGCTCCATGACCTCGCGCGCGTAGTTTTCATTCAACTGCCGGCCGAGGCTGTTCTGTTGGTCGAGATAGACCATCATCGCCGGGCTGGTGGCGGAGGTGAGCAGGAGATCCTGGAAGCGCGCGATGCCGGTGTTGCGGAAGGTCCGGTGCTCCTCCCACTTGGCGAGGGCGCCGGTCTTGGCCATCCATGTGGAGAAATGATTCTGCGCGAACATCACGAAGCGCGCCCGCAGCGGATTCCGCGTGGCGAGCAGCTCGGTGATCGCGCGGCCGCGGACCTGATAGTCGCCGGTTTCCGCAAACCAGGTGGCGGCGAGCGCCTCGACGAGCCGGTCATGCGCGCCGCCCCACGGCGTGGCGGCCTGTCCGGCCAGCCAGGGTTTCTCGCCATGAGTCAGGATTGCTGCCAGCGTCGCCTCATCCAAGCCATATCCGAGCGTGGTGGACAGCCGCACGGCGCGCGGCCACGAAAGTGTTAGAACGGGGCCTTCATTTCCGCGGACCGTGACCGGGATGGGTTTCGAGCGGGTTTGTTTGCCCGAGGTGTCGAAGGCGGCGACCTCGATCTTGCGCGGGCCGTTTGCCAGGACCGGCGCCGGCAGGTGGAGAAGCATCGGACCCGCATCGCGCGTGACCGGCAGGGCGAGCGGGGTTTTCCTGCCGTCGATGAAGACTTCGAAATGGCTGAGTCTGAGATCGTCAAAGGCTTTCAACACGATCGCATCGCCCTCGGAGGAAATCACCGCACCGGCTTTCGGATATAGCACCTCCACCACGGGCGGCGCGGCATCGATGAACTTCGCGGTGTCGATGCTGAAGCCCGCGAGCGCCGCCGCGCCTTCGATGAGTTCGATGCTGACGGACTTGCGTCCCTGCGCGAGATCGACCGATGCCAGCGGCTGCCACGTCCATTGGTCTTCGAGGCGGATTCTGCCGATTTCCATTTCGCGCTGGGACTGATGGCGGGCTTGCGGTTGGTGGAGCTTGACGGAGAGCACGCCCGCACCGCGCGCATGGATCGAAAGCCGGCGCTTGTCGGTGAGTTCATCGGGCAGGGCAAGGCGCACGGGCTGCCCCGCCTGCTGGAAAAGATGCGCGGCACGCGGACCATTTTCCTCCACCAGCGCGTGATCCGCGGCAATGTCCGTCTTCTTGATCTTGTCCCATCCACGGCGGTTGAGGTCGTAGCGGTCGGCATCATATCCCGTTTCCAATTCCTTCGCCGGGTGCGCCGCCGAGTCGGCGAGGAGTGTCTGACTCAGCGAGGCGGCGTGTTTTCCGCAGGGTGAGGAAGCATGCAGTTCGAGTCGATTGGCGCCTTTTTTCAACTCGTGCGGATGAATGCGGAAAACCGGATCACGGCCATGGGCGGAGGCGATGCGTTGTTCGTTAATCCAGAGATCGGTGCGGATTGCCTGATAGTCCCTCTCGTTTTTCAAAGCCGGACTGTGGAGTATGGCACGGATTTCGGTGCGGCCGTTGATCGCTTCGCCTTCATGAAGGGTGGTGAATGCGACCCGCAGACCGTGCGCGACAGGGGCCTTGTTTCTCTCGCCGGCGGTTTTGCCCTCGCCCTCCCGCATCATCATGCCCGCTTCCATCATCATGCCGTCAGCCGGACCCGCCGCGGCATCGGGCACGCGGCGGAGTTCGAAACGGTCGATGTCGGCCACGCGCTGCGTTTGGTTGCGATAGTTGAATTCATTGGCCAGCGCGACACCGATCCATTGCGGGCCTTTGCCGAGATTCACCGGCACGCCGACCGGCACGTGATGCCAGGAGGATGAAAAAAGGCGCACCGATCCTGAATCGCCGGCATTCTCACCGAGCACGACGCCCAGCGAGGGATAAGCCGCGCCAGCCAGCGTGCCGCGCGCCCGCACCATGAGCTGGTAGCGGCCGGCTTGCGCAATGTCCGGTTGAATCACCCAGGCGGGACGCGCTCGCCGCAAGGCCACGGCGCGATGACCCGATGCGCTGGATTCCAACACGACGCCGGGAGGCTCGATGCCCATGCGCTCGTTGCGCGGCGTGTCGAGCGTGTCCTCGCACTCGCCGCTGAGGATGATCTCATCCTTGCCCGGAGCCGCCAGGATCGTCAGCGGGTGATCATCGCTCACCAATGGCGGCATGCCGCCGCCTCCATCGACCTGTGGCTTGCATCCCACCTTGAGCACGCATTCGCCGGGCGGCAGCGATGAGGCGTCCCATTGATAAACCAGCCGCCAGAACGGTCCGTCGAGCGGAGGAAACGCCTCGACCGCGGCGAGTTTCCTGCCATCGGGCAAGTGCAGGAGCGCCTCGGGTCGCACCGCGCGATCGACGCCCGGCATACCCACCCAGATGTCCACGCCGATGGCGACCTCGCCCCAGACGCAACTGCCCTCCGACGGACTGGTGATCCGCGGCCGCATCATTTGCAGCAGCGAAACCGGGCGCTCGTTGAGGACTTTCACACGCAGGCGCGAGCCACCGGACCGCAGACCCACCTCGCCGGGCGCGAGCGTGCGGATGCGCGCGAATCCGGTGTCGTGGCCATGCAGGAATTCCGGCTGGCGCAGCACTTCGATCACGCCCGGCTTGTCCGTTTGAAGGTCCACGGTCGTGGTTTCCCCGACGGGCGCGGCCACACGCACGGGGATCATCACGCTTTCCCCGAGCCGGTATTCGACCGCGTCGGTGAAAAACTCCACAGGCAGCGCGAGGGCGCCGACCCACGAGGCCGCCCATGCGGAAACCACGAGGCACACCCGATCCAAACGCCCGAGTCCTGTTTTCATCAACCGTATCTTACGGCGGATCCTGACAGGATCTTGTCAAAAAAGGAAACCGGCGGAATCCGCAGCTCAATGGGGGGAGGCTTCGGGTTCCGCCGGCTTTTCATTTCCGGGGGCGATGAGGTTGTTGCGAACTTGAACTCCCGGGGGGTGGAGCGGCGGGGGGATGCCTCGTTCGCGTCAACGGAATCAAACTATCCCATTTCCGGACATTGCACAGCTCCGCGATCGCGTGGTTTCCCAGCCGTCTCATGCATTGGCAATCCGTGGCGCTGGCAGTCCGCCCGGAGCTTCGCAAAAAGTTGCCGTCAACTTCCGCACGCGCGGCGCGGGTTCCGGTGCTTGGGATGCCTCATTGATCCGGTTCCGGTTTCCCGACGAATTCATCCACCGCGAGGCAGGAGATGAGGGTGAGCCGCATCACCAGGCCCGGCCTGACCGCCAATGCGAACCCGCGGCGGGAGATGTTGTGCCTGCCTTGGCATAGGCATTGGAGCAAGCGCCCAAGCCGATCGCGATTTCGCGGAAACCGACATCGTCGCCACGCTCGTGCTGGATGCCACCGAGTTCTCAACATCGGGAATTGCCTGACAAGCTGGTTTCGACACGACTGACATGGGCATCGGCGGCTCGGGCTCTGGACAAGCCCAGAACAAGGAGCCTATTGGGTGGAAACCGGTTTCCCGCAAGACGGGTGATCCGACGACGTATCCCTCTACTCGCTTGCCATGAAAACCACCGGGACCCTCGCCCTCGCCGCGCTTCTCACGATATTCCCGCACCCGGCGCACGCGGCCGAAAAGCCCAACATCCTATTCATCATGGCCGATGACCTCGGCAAGGAATGGATCGGTTGCTACGGCGCGGAAGACATCAAGACGCCTCACATCGACGCCCTCGCCATGGGCGGGATGAAATTTTCCAACGTCTGGTCGATGCCCCAGTGCACTCCCTCGCGCGTTGCCATGCTCACCGGCACCTATCCCTGGCGCAACGGCTGGGTGAACCACTGGGACGTGCCGCGCTGGGGCGTCGGGTATTTCGATTGGAGCCAGAAACCCAACACCACCGTCGCACGGCTGCTGAAAGACGCGGGCTACACCACCACCGCCGCCGGGAAATGGCAGATCAACGACTTCCGCATCGAGCCGCAGGCAATGAAACACCACGGCTTCGACGACTGGCTGATGTGGACCGGTTGCGAGACGAACAACCCGCCAAGCGCCGAACGCTACGCCGATCCCTACATCAACACCCCGCAAGGCAGCGAAACCCGCACTGGCAAATTCGGCCCGGATCTCTACACGGATCACCTCATCGGCTTCATGAAGGCGAACCGGGAGAAACCCATGTTCCTTTATCACGCCATGGTCCTCCCCCACACACCCCTCGTCGCAACGCCCGACGAACCCGACGCCGAAACAGACCCACAAAAACACAAAGCCATGGTCCGCTACCTGGACAAGCAGGTGGGACGGCTCGTCGCCGCCATCGACGATCTCGGCCTCCGCGAGCGCACCATCATCATTTTCACCAGCGACAACGGATCGACCAACCGCATCACCGGCACCCGCAACGGACGCGAGGTCAAGGGGGGGAAGGCCGCGAAGACGGAAGCCGGAGTCTGCGCGCCCTTCATCGTCAACGCGCCGGGTCTCGTCCCCGCCGGAATCGAAACCGACGCCCTCACCGACTTCACCGACCTCCTCCCGACTTTTCTCGAACTGGCGGGCGGCAAAGTCCCTGACGACCTCGAAATCGACGGCGTTTCCATCGCCCCGCTCATCCTCGGCAAAGCCGGTGACACCCGGCGCGAATGGATCATGGCCCTCGGCCACGGCAATGCGAGGCTCGATCAAAAAGGCATCCGCGGGGTTCACGATTTCGCCTCACGCGTGATCCGCGACAAACACTTCAAAGCCTGGGTGAACACCGGAAAAAAGATCGATCAACTTTACGACCTGACAAATGATCCGGAGGAAAATACCAACTTGCTCAAAGGTGAACTCGATGAAGAGCCACAGGCCGCGCTGCTGAAGTTCCAATCGATTGTCGATGCCCTGCCCGATAACGATGCCCGCCCCCTTTACGAACCAAGAGCTCCGAACCCGTGGGACAAAAAGTCCGGCGCGGGCGGGAAAATCAAATAATACCCGATGTTGAAAACTCCTCTCATCCTCAGGGCTACGGCGACGCCGGTGCCTACAACCCCGAATCGAAAATCCCCACCCCCGGCATCGACCGCATCGCCAGGGAAGGCGTTCTTTTCACCGACGCCCACAGCGGCTCCGCCGTCTGCACCCCCACCCGCTACGGGTTGCTGACCGGGCGCTACGCATGGCGCAGCCGCCTGCAGTCCGGGGTCATGGCCACGGGGGATCGACGCGGCAGCCTGATCGACTCCTCCATCCTCACCGTCCCGGAGCTTCTGAAACAACACGGCTACAAGACCGCCGTCGTCGGCAAATGGCATCTCGGATATCGTTACGAATTTCCCGAGGGCGAAAAAGGACTCCAAAATATCACCACCGAAAAGCCTTACGGCACATTCAACGTCCAGTCGGCTCCCGTCGGCTCGAAAATCATCGACGGCCCGGTGGCGCATGGTTTCGACGAGTTCCACGGCTTCCACCATGCCCGCGAAATGCACTCGTGGAGCAAAAACGACACCGTCATCGAGAACATTCCGCTCGACCAGGTCATCAGGCGTTCCACCGGCGAAAGCCTGCGCTTCATCGAGGAGCGCGCGAAGGCCTCCGAACCGTTCTTCCTCTACCTCGCCCTCGGTTCACCCCACACGCCCATCGTGCCCTCGGACGAATGGGTCGGCAAAAGCGGTGTCAACCTCTACGCCGATTTCGTGATGGAGACCGACAACGCCACCGTGCAAATCCTCAACGCCCTCGACCGCCTCGGCATCGCCGACAACACGTTGATCTTTTTCACCGCCGACAACGGCTGCTCGCCTGAAGCGAACATCCCGCAGCTCCTGGAAAAAGGCCATGACCCGCTCCGCAGCCTGCGCGGCATGAAATCCGACGCCTGGGACGGTGGCCACCGCGTCCCCTACGTTGTTCGCTGGCCCAAGGTCATCCAGCCGGGCCGCGTTTCCGATGAGATCATCTGCCACAACAACCTGATGGCCACCTGCGCGGAAATCCTCGGCGCGACGCTCCCCGAAAACGCCGGCGTGGACAGCTTCTCCATCCTCCCCGTGCTGCGCGGCGGGGAAACCAGGAAACCCACCCATCCCTTCGTCATCCACCATTCCGTCGGTGGCCGCTTCGCCATCCGCAAGGGCGACTGGAAGTTCATCGCCGCCAAAGGCTCCGGCGGATGGTCGAAAGGCAACGACGGCAAAGCCAGCCAGCTCTACCACATGGCCACCGACCGCAAGGAACAGAACAACCTTGTGGAGAAAAAACCCGACATCGCCGCCGATCTCACCAAACTCCTCGAAACTGCCGTCGCCAACGGCCGCACCACGCCGGGTTCCCAACAGAAGAACGACGTGAAAGTCGTCATCTGGAAGGACCGGGCGGGAGCAAAGAAGGACAAAGGGAAATAGATACCTGTCGCCGTAGCAGTCACCGATCCCCAAAGCCATGAAACCCTTGCTTTTTCTATTACTCCTTACCAGCGCTGCGCCCCTGCCTGCCGCCGAACGACCCAACATTGTCTTCATCCTCGCCGATGATCTCGGCTACAACGAGGTCGGCGCATACGGTCAGGAAAAAATCCGCACCCCGCACCTGGATCGACTGGCGGCGGAGGGGCTGCGTTTCACCCGCCACCGCAGCGGCGCGCCCGTCTGCGCCCCGGCGCGCGCCGTGCTGCTCACCGGCCGCCACCTCGGCCATTGTGAGATCCGCGACAACAAGGAATCGGGGATAGGCGGTGAATTTCCGTCCTCCAAGGCCGTGACCTTTGCCACCCTTTTGAAAAACCACGGCTACCGCACCGGAGCCTTCGGCAAATGGGGACTCGGTAACAACCACACCACCGGCGCGCCCGCCGCCCATGGCTTCGACACTTTTTTCGGCTACCTCTGCCAGCGCAACGCCCATTCGTACTACCCGCCGTATCTCGATTCCAACGACGGGCGGGTTCCGCTCAACGACCCGCCCATCCCCGGCCACCTCCGCAAGCCGAAAGGAGAGATTCGCGCCGATGACTACCGCGCCGAAACCTACGCGCCCGATGCCATCCGGGAAAAAGCCCTGGAATTCCTTCGCGAAAACAAGCAAAAGCCTTTCTTCCTCTACCTGCCCTTCGTCGAACCGCACGTTGCCATGCATCCGCCGCAGGAATGGATCGCCCGCTATCCCGAGGATTGGGATCAGGGCCGCGAACCCTACCGTGGCGAAAACGGATACCTGCCCCATCCGCGCCCGCGCGCCGCTTACGCCGCCATGATCAGCCATCTCGACGAC
>JALOUA010000085.1 GCA_025457625.1 Akkermansiaceae bacterium | reverse complement strand
TTCGCCGCCAGTTCGGCCTGGCGTTCGTTCACCGCGGCCACGCCCGTTTTTGCGACTGGCGCCTGTCCCGCGGGCAGGGGGTCTTTTTCGGTATCCGCAAGTAGTTTGGCGAGCACTTCGCCTTGCAGGTTGTGCGGCGCGCGCTGTCGCGTGACCAGCCAGCCGCCCATGCCGATCGCGATCAGCGTGCAGCCACAAACCAACAACAGCGGGGTTTTCGATTTCCGGGGTTTGATGGACCGGTTGGCCGCGATGAGAAGTTGATTGACGGGCGTCGGCGGGGGCTGTCCGAGCGCGGCGGCGAGGTTTTCACGGGTTTCACGCAGGCTGGCGGTGCCCGCCGCGCCGCGCAGCCATTTCAACCAGGCGCCCAGGCCGCCGCCCGCCTGATCGCCGACGACACGGCCGCGCCAGTGCAGCACTTCCTCGGTCAGGGTGATGATGGATTGCAGACCGCGCGCCTGTTCATGACCGCCGAGCCACTTGAGCGGGGAAATCCAGAACGTGAAACCGCGGCCATCCGCCTCGTTGCCGAGAATGATGGTGCGCAAATCCGTTTCCACCCACACGGCCTCTTCCGCCAGGACCTGGGAGAGCAACTCGCTCACTTCCAGCGCCTGCGTCAACAATTGCGCCGCCACGGCCGCAGGCAAGGGTTCCTGCCGCAGGATTGGTTCGATTTGGCCGCCCTCAACCCATTCCGTGGCGATGAACGGCATCCCGTCCACCGGATCACACCCACCGCAAACCACCGAACGCAGCGCCGGGTGTTTCAAGCCCGCCAAACGGCCGATGGCGATGTGGTAGGCGGTGATCTCATCCGGTTGCAGGCCGCCGCCCTCCGCGCCGAACGGGAAAAACCGCCGCACGGCCACGGGCAAGCCCGTCTGCGTGTCGATCGCCCGGAAAACCACACCCGTGGCATCCTGGAGAATCAGGTCTTCGATCTGGAAGCGATTGTGCAACGCGAGTTCTTATCACGGAATGGGCGGCTGGCCAAGTACGCATCCGCGCGGGTCAGGCGGCGGGCGTCATTTGCGGCAGGTCGCAGAAGGCCACCTGCGGGAAATCAGCCGGCTGATGGAAATCCGGGGTGTTTCCACCGAGTTTCGCCGCGCTGAGGAACGACTGGCGGGGGGAGTCGAGGATGAATGCCACGTTGGCCCGCGTTTCCGGGCCGAAATCAAGCCGCGCCCGCAGCAGGTCGAGTGGCAGCGCCATGGCCGCCAGCCAAGCCCCGTTTTCCGCCACTTCGGCATGGGTCGTCACGCCGGGCATCGCGATATCGGCCTGTTGCGCGCGCACCCGAGCTGCGGTGAACTCGCAATTCCACCATGCGCCGTTGGGTGCGAGGTTGAATTCGAAATAGCGCCCGCCCAGCGGATCGGCGAGAAACAGCTCGGCCACGTCATGACGCCAGAGTTCCGCGCGGAAGACCCCGGGTTCCGAGTCCGGAGCCACTTGCGCCGCCTTGTCGTGATGTGCGACGAACCACAGAAACCGGTCGTCCATGGCCAGGGAAAATCCGGCCGCCGGGCGCACCGGATCGCCGTGCCAGTCCCTGCCAAGCCCGAACAAGGGCAGATCCAACGAACCCCAGCGCAGCGGATGGGGAGACTTGAAAATCGTCATGCCGGGAATCAGACGCGGACTTGGCGTGATTGTCGAGCTGCGGCAAGCGAGGATGGAAAAGAGGCCCAGGGGCCAAAACCGGCCATGAAAACCGGCAAGAAAATCATCGCATTTGCCGTTCATATCGGCTTTAATCGCGCCGCACCCTTCTCATGGCACGCCAACGTCACGGATTTTACGACACGATCGAATACATCGGTCCGCGCCCGCAGAAGCCGAAGAAACGGAATTTCTTCGGCGGCTGGGTCATTCTGGTGATCGCGGTGGGGATCGGCACGTGGTTCGGCCGTCCGCTGGTGCCGATGCTCAAGGCCACCCAGCAGGGTGTTTCCATGGAGCAGGCCGAGCTGCTCATTGCCTCATTGGAGGAATCGACGGATCCCGCCTCCCATCTCGCCGCCGCCGCCCTTGCCTACACCGGCGAAGGAGTCACTCTCGATGACGCCTACTACAAGATTCCCTATCCGAATGGCGACATCGCGCCCGGCAAGGGCTCGGCCGCGGATGTCATCATCCGTTGCTACCGCAAACTCGGCATCGACCTGCAACAACTCGTTCATGAGGACATGTCGGCAAACTTCCGTCCTTACCCCCAACTCTGGGGAGCGTCCGCGCCGGATCCACACATCGATCACCGCCGGATTCCCAACCTCGAGCGTTTCTTCGAGCGCAATGGCGAGACGCTGGGCGCCTCGCGCAATCCATCCGACTACCGCCCGGGTGACATCATCGTGTGGTCGCTCGCCAACGGCGAAAAGCACATCGGCATTGTTGTTCCCGGCCCCGGCAACCGCGCCGCCGAACGATGGGTCGTCCATCACAAGGAAACCCCGGTGAAGTGGGAGGACGCGCTTTTCGATTATAAGATCGAAGCGCGTTTCCGTTATCCTTCCGGCGGAGCGAAGTAAGCGGCGGCATTGCCGGTTTTGACTTTTCATCGCGGACTCCGCGCGCATGGTTTCCACCGATGAAGCGCATGCTCCCGCACCTGTCATGTTTTCTTGCCTGTCTGGCAGCCGTCGCCGCGCAAAATCCGGCTGCGGATGAATTCGCGCGTTGCGTCGATCCCGCCGCGGAAGTGCGCAAGCTGGCGGGCGACATGAAATTCACCGAAGGCCCGGTGTGGGTGCCGCGCGATGGCGGATACCTCGTTTTCAGCGACATCCCGGCCGATGAGTTGAAACGCTGGTCGGAAAAGGACGGACTCGCCACGTTCCGCAAGCCGAGCCGCAACACCAACGGCAACATTCTCGACCGTGACGGCCGCCTGATTTCCTGCGAGCACAGCGGCCGCCGGCTGAGCATCCTGGAAGCCGACGGCACGCTGCGCACACTGGTGGACAAGTTCGAGGGCAGGGCCTTCAACTCACCCAACGATGTGGCCATCGCTGCCGACGGCGCGGTTTATTTCACCGATCCGGACTACGGCCTGCGTGGTGCGGAGAGCGAGATCGGCGGCAATTGGGTGTTTCGTTTCGATCCCCAAACCCGAAACCTGCGTGTGCTGGTGAAGGATTTCGACAAACCCAACGGCATCGCCTTCTCGCCGGATGGCAGGCGGCTCTACATCACGGACGCCGGCAAGCCAAAGCACATCCGCGTGTTCAACGTGGATGCCGGCGGCGGCATCTCCAACGGCCGCGTGTTTTGCACCATCGACAAGGGCACGCCTGACGGCATCCGCTGCGATGTGGACGGCCGCGTCTGGTCGAGCGCCGGCGACGGAGTGAGGATATATGATGACTCCGGAAAACTGTTAGGAACCATTCCGGTGCCGGAGTCGCCAGCGAATCTCTGCTTCGGCGGAGCGGAGCGCAAAACCCTCTTCATCACCGCGCGCACCTCGCTCTATGCCATCGAAGTGCGTGTGAAGGGACTTTGATCCACTGCGTCATACCACGGGACACAACCCCTTTGGGGTTGGCGGGTGTATGGGTAGGCTCGGTTACGCAATCCCGTTGGGATTCAAAGAATTCAATCCCAAGGGGATTGTGTATCACGGCCCAGGGTTGCCCCGAGGCACGAGGGCTTACCCTGGGTGCTTGATCTCATTTGTCCCCAACCCCAACGGGGTTGTGTTCGGTGGGAGCGGGATATCAGAATCAAGATCACACGAGATCCCGATCAGCGGGCGATGATGCCGCGGCAGCGGATGTCGTTTCCGAATCGCGCGAACTCCGTTTCCTTCAACTCCAGCGCGTGAGGCAGTCCCGCACCGGCGAGCGCGGGAACGGGCCCGCCGCAGAGCAGGGGTGCGTAGTAGATGACCACCTCGTCCACCAGCCCGGCCTCGATGAGTGCGGCGGAGAAGATCCCGCCGGCCTCGGTCATGGCTGTTAGAACGCCCTGTTCGCGGACCAGTGCGCGCAGGGTTGCCGCCGGGTCGTGGCGCGTGCGGATGAGCGTGCGGGCGTGCCATTCGTCGGTGAAGAGCGGCGCGTCCCGCGGCAGGGATTCCGGATGATCGCTGAAAACCACGCGCCATGGCTGCTGGCGGCCATCCAACAAGTCCGGCTCGCGGATCGTCAGCGCGGGCTTGTCGCGGCGCACGGTGGCGCCGCTGGTGAGGATGGCGTCCACGCTGGCGCGCAGCCGTTGCACATCGGCGCGCGCCTGTTCGCTGGTGAGCCATTGGCTTTCACCCGGGGGCCGCGTAAGGCGGCCGTCCAGACTCATCGCGGTTTTCCAAATCACCCATGGCAGGCCGGTTTCGCGCGCCTTGAAGAACGGCCGCAGGATTTTTTCCGCCTCATCGCGGCACACGCCGGATGTGACCTCGATTCCGGCTGTCATCAGGATGCCGTCGGCACGTCCCGCGTGGTCGGGATTGCGGTCCACGCAGGCATAGACGACGCGCGCCAGGCCGGCATCGATGAGGCCCTGCGTGCAGGGCGGCGTGCGGCCGCGGGTGGAGCACGGTTCGAGCGTGACATACATCGTCGCTCCCCGCGCGGAGTCCGGGCCGTGTTTTTCGATCACAGCCGCGAGCGCCTCTCGCTCGGCGTGCGGCATGCCCGCGGCGCGGTGCCAGCCGGCTCCTAACAGAACACCGTCCTTCACGACCACCGCGCCGACCGGCGGGTTCGGCGCGGTTTTCCCGATGCCTTTCCGCGCCTCTTCCAGCGCGAGCCGCATGAAATGTTCATCACTCATGAGTCACCTGAACCTGAATCGGCGTGTGGGTGGTGAGATGCATGTCACGCTGCGGGAAGGGCACGCCGATGCCCGCTTCCGAGAAACGTTTGTCGATCATCAGCCGCAGGTCGCTGGCAACCACCATGGGGTTGGCGCCTTTGCCGAGTTCGATCCAGAAGTAGAGCATGAAGATCAGCGCGTTGTCGCCGAAGTCCTCGAAGACCGCGAAGGGCGCGGGATCCTTGCACACCAGCCCGTGGCGGCCGGCGCAATCCGTCAGGATTTCCATCACCATGCGCGGGTCCGTGCCATAGGCCACGCCCACCCGGAGGTTGCGGCGCATGCGCGAGGTGGAGAGCGTCCAATTGGTGACGCGGTTTTCAAGGAACACCGAATTGGGAATCATCGTTTCCACATCATCGGCGCTGCGGATGATCGACGAGCGCGTGTTGACCTCGACGACCGAGCCGATGATGCCATCCACGTCGAGGATGTCGCCGACGCGGATCTTGCGTTCGACCAGCACGATGATGCCGCTGATGAAATTCTTGATGAGCGTCTGCATGCCGAAGCCCAGGCCGATGGCGAGCGCGCCGCCGAAGAACGCGAAGACGGTGAGTGGAATCTTGAGAAACGACAGCGTTATCAGCGCGAGCGCGACACCCACCGCGATCATCGCCCAGTTGCGCAGCGTCCGGGCCTGGGCCTCGGCGACGTGGCCGCGCGTGACCATCATCCGCTGGAGGCGCTTGGCAACGTGGGCGGCGATGGCATAGCCGATCACGAAAAACAACAGCGCGCGCAACAGCATGCCCAGCGTGACGGGAATCCTGCCGGTGATGGTTTCGCCGTCCACCTCGATCTTGTCCTCGTAGGACATGACCTCGAGGGACCAGGTTTTTTTCACCATATCCCGGCCCTTGGCGGCGTAATTCCCGAGTTTTTCCAGCAACGGGGCTTCCTTTTCCTCGGCGGAAAACCCGCCCAGCCAACGGCGGATGATGGCGCGGTGGGATGTCACCGTCTGGTGGACGCGCTGCAGCATGGCGAGTTTCTCGCTGCGTGCGGCCCGTTGTTCGTTGAGCAGGTCGAATCGCGGATCACCGGCCGGGATGGTCGCCGCGAGCGACTCGATCTTGCTGAGGTCCGCGCCACAGGTGGCCATCTCGTTGTTGAGCACGTTGAGCCAGGCGCGGTAGCGCTCAGACAGGGCGGTTAGCGACCCCAGCGTTTTGGCGCGCTCGTTTTCATCGGTGGTCGTCAGGATGGTGCGGCGGTCCTGATAGGCCTTGTAGGCCATGTTTTCCAGCAGGATGAGCCCCTCAAGCGCCTCGTTGAGCGATTGCAGGGATTCGACGCGGCTCTCGGCCACCTCCAGCCGGAAGTTGGCGAGCTCCAACTGCGCCGGGTCTTGTTCCTCCGCCGGCCTGGCCAACAGCGCGTCGAGCGCGGATTGTGCCTTGTCGCGGGTGCTCACGGCGGATTGCAAGCGTTTGGAGACCGCCGTGAGTTCCTTGGTGAAACCCTTGGCGCGTTCCTTGGTGGCGGCCTCGACCTTTGCAAGATCCTCCTCGCTGAACACGGACTCCGGCATGGCGATGCCGATTTTCCGCTCGACCAGGGCGAGCTCGATCTTGGTCGAGCTGATGCGGTGGTTGAGGATTTCCAGGACGTTTTGGAAATATCCCGCGCGGGCGGCCAGCGCGCGCACTTTGCCACGGGCGGCCTCGAGTCTCCACTTGGCGGCGTCGGCCACGACCGCGTCCGCATTCTGCACGGCGGCGATCGCGGTGTTGGCGGCGTCCTCGGCGGCCTTGAGTTCGCCGATCGTGCTGGTGCGCAGGCCTTGGATATTGGTGAGCGCCGACTCATGCGTCCGGAGTTTGGCGAGGATGGCGTCACGCTCGTTTTGCAGACCGTCGAGCAGGAGAATGGAAAACGGCGCGGTTTCCCGGAACCCGCTCCACGCCGCATCCTCGGCGCGGGCTTTCTCCAGCGCCTTGCGCGCCTGATCCGCCGTGGCGATGTCCCTGAGCGCATTGTTGGTGACGAGCACCAGTTGTTCGAGGTCGCGGCGGCGTTCCTCGATTTCCGCCGGTGTGATGCCCGGTGGCACGGCGGCGTTGCCGTTTGCGGCATCCAGCCGCGTGAGTGCCTCGCGGGCCTCCTTCTGCCATTGTTCGAGGCGCTTGCGCGCGTCCTCGGGTTTTTCGGGGGTTTCGGCCGCCTTGGGTTCCGCGGGTTTTTTCAGCGAGGGAAGCTGGGCCCGCACGCCGCCCGCGCAAACGAACCCGCACGCGCACAACAAACCGATGAACCTCGCAAATTTCACGGCCGCAGCGTTGCGCCTGTCCATCAGAGCATCAAGCGGGAATCACCGCCCGCCGAAACCCTGAGACTGCATGTTGCCAGAGCCCGCCGGATGCGCATGATGGCGCGGATGTCACTTCGTATTTCCTGCCTGCTCCTGGTCCTCGCCGTGAACCTGCGTGCGGACAACTCCGTGCTCGAGTCATGGCTCGGCCGCCAATCCGGCATCCAGACGCTGGAGGTGGAGTTCACCCAGGAGCGCAAGCTGGCCGGCTTGAAAAAAGCCGTCAGCACGCCCGGCAAACTTTCCCTGGCCCGTCCCGGCCGCGTGCGCTGGCAACTTGGCGATCCTCCCGTGACGCTCGTGCTTTCCGACGGCACGAACTTCACGCTCATCGATTATGCCGCCAAAACCGCGCGCCGTGTTGCGGCGGATTCACCGCAGGCCGCGCGCTTCGGCATGATGGCCGGCAAGGGTTTCCAAAACGCGGAGCGGTTTTACGGGATGTTCGAGGTCGCCGCGCACCGTGTGGAATCCGGAATCCACCAATACACGCTCAAACCGCGCGACCGCAAAACCCGCGGGCAGTTGCCATGGGTTTTCCTTGATATCGATCCGCGGCGCAACGAACTGCGCGCGATGGAACTCGAACTCAACGACAAGTCGCGCATCCGCACGGTGTTCCGGGAGCCGCGCATCAACACCAAGCTGCCGGACGCGCTTTTCACCGCGGATCTCAGCGGACTCACGGTGAAGTGAGGCCGCCTTTGCGCTTGCGCCGCCTCCATGCCCGCTGACACTCGCCTTGTGGAAATCCGCGCCGACGCACCCGCCGACCGCCTCGACGCGTTTCTCGCCGCGAGCCTGCCCGAGCTCTCCCGCTCGCGCATCCAGACGCTCATCCGCGAGCAATACATCCTCGTTGGCGGCGAACCCGCCAAACCGCGCGACGCGGTGAAACCCGGCGATCTCATCACCCTCGCGCTGCCCGAGGCCGTGCCGCCCGAAGCCGCGCCGCAGGACATCCCGCTCGACGTGATGTTCGAGGACGAGCATCTGTTAGTCATCAACAAGGCCCCGGGCATGGTCGTCCATCCCGCACCCGGAAACCCGGACGGCACTTTGGTCAACGCGCTGCTGCATCACTGCAAGGGACGCCTTTCCGGCATCGGCGGCGTCGAACGGCCGGGCATCGTCCACCGCCTCGACAAGGACACCTCCGGCTGCCTCGTCGTCGCCAAGTCCGACGCCGCCCACCAGTCGCTCGTCAGCCAGTTTGCCGAGCGCAGCACGATGGAAAAAATCTACCTCGCCGTCACCCACGGCGTGCCCAAACCAGTCAGTGAAACGATCTTCACCCACATCGGCCGCCACCCGGTCAACCGCCAGAAAATGGCCGTCGTCAATCCGCCCGGCGGCAAGGCCGCCATCACCGATTACGAAGTGCTCGCCACGGATGCCGCCACTCTAACAGCCCTGGTGCGCTGCCACCTCCACACCGGCCGCACCCACCAGATCCGCGTCCACCTCCATCACAAGGGCACCCCCATCGTCGGCGATCCGATCTATGGCAAACCCGCCAAAAACCCCGTGCTGCCCGAGCGGCTCATGCTGCACGCGTGGAAACTCGCCTTCGATCACCCCGTCACCGGCCAGCGCCACCAGTTCGAGTCACCCATCCCGCCGGAGTTCCAGCCTTGGCTCGATGGAGTGGCGCTTTGAAAGCGCCATGGATCGCTGGAGTGGCGGCTTGAAGCCGCCATGAATCGCAAGAGCGGCTTTCCAGCCGCGCCACGGGCGTTGGGAAACGCCCTTTGCGATGCATGGCCGCCAGTAGGCAGCCACTCCGGCCACGCGTTTCGCATTGCCATGCGGTGCCATCCTGAGACGATCCGCGCGCATGGCTTACACGGCGGACAAGGCATACGATCTCATCCACTCCGCGCATCAGCGCGGGCGGCTGGCGCACGCCTTTCTCATCAGCGGCGCGCACGGCTCCGGCAAGGAACACCTCGCCGCGCGCTTGATCCAGCTCGTGAGCGGAGCCGCGCAAGCCGGCGGCTTCGATTTGTTCGGCGAGCCGGTGGCCGTCGAAACCCCGCAGCTCGATGAGTTGGAAAACGGCTGGATCCGCATCGTGCGCCCGCGCAAGAAATCCCGCATCATCAGCGTGGACGAAATCCGCAACCTCGAACAAACGCTGTATCTCGCCGCGCCCGGCGGCGCCTGCAAGGTGGGCGTCATCGTCGAGGCCGACCGCATGAACGACCAGGCCGCCAACGCGTTTCTCAAGACATTGGAAGAACCGCCGCAAAACACCCTGCTGCTCCTTCTAACAGCCAACCCGCAGCGCCTCCTGCCGACGATCCTTTCGCGCTGCGTGCGCATCCCGCTGCTCGGCGGCGATGCCTTGTTGGAAAACGGCGGTGCGGAACTCGTCGCCGCGCTCAACCACGCCGCCAGCCGCGGTTTTGGCAGTCCCGTGGCCGCGCTGCATCTCAAGGCCACCTTCGCCGCCTTTCTCGCGCGCAGCCGCGAGGCCGCCGAGGCCGCCGCCAAGGCTGCCGAAAAAGAGGAAATCTCCGCCTACAAGGACGCCACCGACGGCACCTGGCTCAAGGAACGCGAGGCCTTCCACGAGGCCGCCGCCAAAGCCGAATACCTCGACGCGCGCAGCCGCCTCTTCGACGTGCTCATGGCCTGGATGGCCGATCTCCTACGGCTCAAGGTGAAAGCCGCCGGACTTGATTTCCCGGATTCCGCGCAAGCCCTCCGGCGCATCGCCGAGGCCGAACCGGAAACCCGCCTGCTCCAGCGCATGGCCGCGCTCGACTCGCTGCGCCGCACGCTCGAGACCAACGCCTCCGAAGGCCTCGCCCTCGAAGTCGGCTTCCTCAAAGCCTTCGGCTGATGCGGCGGCAAACTGTGGCTGGGACTTGCAGTCCCAGTCCGTCTTTGGGACATCCTGTCCCAAAGTATTCTCACAAATTTCCCGTCGCCGCCCGCCTTCTCCGGTGATATCTCTGCCGCCCCGATGTTTGAAGTCCGTGAGAAACCCGATACCGTCGAGCGCGCCCTGCTCGTCCGCTTCTATTTCGACCCGCGCGAAGCCGATGAGGCCGAGTCCCTGCTGTTAGAGCTCGGCGAACTCGTCAAAACCCTCGGCATCGAGGTGATCGAGTCCGTCATGCCGCGCTGCCGCGAGATGCACAAAAAATTCCTCTGCGGCACCGGCAAGGCCGCCGAGATCTGCGAACTCGCGCGCGCCCACGAGTGCGACGTGATCGTCATCGACAACGGCCTCGCACCGTCCCAGCAGCGCGAGTGGGAGAAACTCGCCGACCTTTGCGTGATCGACCGCGAGGAGGTGATTCTCGACATCTTCGCCAAGCGCGCCCACACCAAGGAGGCACGCCTGCAGGTCGAGCTTGCCCGCATGCAATACGCGCTGCCGCGACTCGCCCGCATGTGGGGCCACCTCGACCGCGAGGGCGGCTCCGGCGGCGGCATGGGCGGCGGTGCGGCCCGCGGCATGGGTGAGAAACAAATCGAGGTGGACCGCCGGCTTGCCAACGTCGCCATCGACCGCTGCAAGCGCGAGCTCGAACACGTCCGCCAACAGCGCAAGACCCAGCGCAAGGAGCGCCAGAAACACGAAACGCCGCACGCCGCCATCGTCGGCTACACCAACGCCGGCAAGTCATCGTTGCTCAACATCCTCAGCGGCGCCGACGTCATGGCCAGGGACATGCTCTTCGCCACGCTCGACACCACCACCCGCCGCATCGAGCTGCCCGACGGCCAGCCGCTGCTCATCACCGACACCGTCGGCTTTGTGAGAAACCTGCCCCACCGCCTGGTCGAGGCTTTCATGGCCACGCTGGAGGAAGCCGTGCTCGCGGATTTCCTGATCCACGTGCTCGACGCCACCGCGCCCGA
>JALOUA010000353.1 GCA_025457625.1 Akkermansiaceae bacterium | reverse complement strand
CGCGCGCATTCGTTCCACCTCGTCGTGCTCGACGAGGCGCAGAACATCAAGAACCCGCATGCGAAAGTCGCGCAGGCCGCCTGCAAACTCGATGCAAGACACCGGCTCTGCCTCTCCGGCACACCCATCGAAAACCACCTCGGCGAACTGTGGAGCCTGATGAAATTCCTCATTCCCGGCTTTCTCGGCAGCGAGGAGGCTTTCAACACGCGCTTCCGCAAACCCATCGAAAACCACGGCGACGCCGAACGCAACGAAGTGCTCAAACAACGCGTCGCCCCGCTCATCCTGCGCCGCACCAAGGACCAGGTCGCCAGGGAACTCCCGCCGAAAACCGAGCTCGTCCACCTCATCGAACTCCACACCGCGCAGAAGGACCTCTATGAGACTGTTAGAGCGACCATGAACAAGCGCGTGAGGGAGGCCATCGCCGCGCGCGGCGGCGGCGACTTCCAGATGGTCTTCCTCGACGCGCTGCTCAAGCTCCGCCAGATCTGTTGCGATCCCCGCCTGCTGCCCGACGAGTTCGCCAACACCATCCACGAATCCGCGAAACTCGATTTTCTAACCGAACTGCTCGCCGTGCTCATCGAGGAAGGCCGCCGCATCCTCATCTTCTCGCAGTTCACCACCATGCTCGCGCTGATCGAGGAGCATTTGGTCAGGGAGAAGATTCCCTATCTGAAACTAACAGGTTCCTCCAAGGACCGCGGCAAACTCGTCGAGGACTTCCAAACCGGAAAGATCCCGCTCTTCCTCATCTCGCTCAAAGCCGGCGGCACCGGCCTCAACCTGACAGCCGCCGATACCGTCATTCACTACGACCCCTGGTGGAACCCCGCCGCCGAAGCCCAGGCCACCGACCGCGCCTACCGCATCGGCCAGGACAAGCCCGTCTTCGTCCACAAACTCCTCTGCCAGGACACCGTCGAGCAACGCATCCACCAGATGCAGCAGGAAAAAGCCAAACTCGCCGCCGGATTGCTCGCCGATGCGGATATTTCCCAAAAACTCAGTCCCGAGATGGTGCGGGCGCTTCTGGAGTAGGCGCGTTGGTGACAACGCGTGGGGGCGCCGCGGAGTAAGCCATCGCATTCTCATTTCGCAGTTGCGGGACGCCTACGTCCGGTGATGAGCCGATCACTTCGTCTAATCGGCTCGATTTTCGGCTTGAAATTGAGCCGAATAACCGAATTGTTCGGCTCATGACCTACAACTGGCAGCAACCCGACTGGCCGAAGTTCCGCTACGAACTCAATGGCGTGGCCGACCAGTTGCTGGCCTTCGCCGACCATGCCGGGCGGGTAAGCGGATTGCTTGAAGGTTTGCCGGAGGACCTTGGGACCGAGGCCATGCTCGATCTGATGATCGCCGAAGCCGTCCGGTCGTCCGCCATCGAGGGGGAAACCCTGAACCGGGACGCCGTGATGTCGTCGATCCGCAATCGGCTCGGACTCAATCCTGTGCCGCAGCCGGTGGACAGCCGCATGGCCGACGGCGCGGGCGAGTTGATGGTCGCCGTCCGGACCGGTTTTCACGAACCGCTTTCCGAAGAAACCCTCTTCTCGTGGCACCGGATGCTGCTCGAAGGCTCCACCACCCTGCGGGTCGGCGGCTGGCGCGAGGGTGGCGATCCGATGCAGGTCGTCTCCGGCCGCATCGACCGCCCGACCGTGCATTTCGAGGCACCGCCCTGCGAGCGGGTGCCCGGAGAGATGGCCCGTTTTATCGCGTGGTTCAACGCCACCGCCCCCGGCGGGCCGAAGGCGATCCCGCAGCCCCCGGTGAGGTCGGCGCTGGTTCATCTTTACTTCGAGAGCATCCACCCCTTCGAGGATGGCAATGGCCGCATCGGTCGCGCCCTGTCGGAAAAGGCCCTGTCCCAAGGGCTCGGAAGACCGGTGGTCCTCAGCCTCTCCCGCAGCATCGACGCCGCGCGAAGCTCATACTACAGCGCCCTCAAAGCCGCATCGCACAGCAACGACGTGACCTCCTGGGTCCATTGGTTCGTCGGCGTGGTCGTGCAGGCCCAACGAGACGCAGGAGACCAAGTCCGCTTCGTCCTGCGGAAATCGAAATTCTTCCAGCGCTTCGAAAGCGAACTGAACGAGCGCCAGCTCAAGATCGTCCGCCGGATGTTCGAAGCCGGTCCCGATGGCTTCACCGGCGGCATGAACGCCCGCAAATACGTCGCCCTCACCGGGGCCTCCAAAGCCACCGCCACCCGCGATCTCCAGCACCTCGCCCAACTCGGAGCGCTCGTCCCCCTCGGCGGCGGCCGAAGCACCCGATACGAACTGGGTGAGCCTTGAAGCGCCTGATCTTCCACCAGATGCAGCAGGAAAAAGCGAAGATCGCCGCCGGTCTGCTCGCCGATGTCAACACATCGAACAAGCCCAGCCTGGAGATGGTGCGAGCGCTGTTGGTCTAGGCGCGTTGGTGACAAGGCGTGTGTCCTTTATCTACATCCATGAACCACCGCACTGGATCGAATAACAGTCTGGAATTTCAAGATGCGCAGAATTGAATGGATAATTCACCTTCTCCAAACTCGATCCTGATGTTGCCATCCACTAGTTCCTTATCCGTGCGGTGCAACGCCCAGCGGTCTTCAACGTGGGCGACTGCTTTAAAACGTTCGGGTAACTGTGTGCAGGCACACAGAATGGCCGAATTTACTTTAGCGATTGCGGTCACCACCTCGTCCCTAGGGTTATTGTGCAGGGTGCGGTGATTGGAGAAAATGACCGTATTTGGCGCGACTACACGCACGAGTTCAAAGGCAAACAGCGCAGCTTCAGACTCCGATGCGGTGCCCGGTAACCCACCGTGGTGTGGGAAAACAAGAACTGATGCCGCCGGAGAGAGGGTTTGCTCATTCCATCCGTCCAAGCAATCAAACTCAATATCTCCGGCGAGCAGCACGGACAATTTGTCGTCATACGATACTCGGATTGCTGCGCTCAAGGAATTTGAGTTGTGACGTTGGCCGGACTTCGATTTTCCACCAACACCAGCGAGCACTTCATAGTCGGGAGGATGTAGCACTTCGATTTTAGCACCATTCCGGTTGATCTCAGTGCTATTTGCAAGCCGACGGTCAATCCGTGTTCCGCGATGCATACTTGCTTCGGCAAGCGCGACCCGCAGTTGCTCGAAAACATCCGAGTCTTTTGTAGAATCTGCATTAAGTAGAACCTCCTCGATTTTCAGTGCAGGATTAAGGAGGAGTGTTGCCGCACCGCCGATATGGTCCGCATCCG
>JALOUA010000084.1 GCA_025457625.1 Akkermansiaceae bacterium | reverse complement strand
TCGGCACAAGCGGCAGCACGCTGCCCAGCGAGTACAACTCGCCCTACGACCCTCCCACGGTCAGCACCACCAGCCGCACTGCTCTCCGCACCGCCGCCATCGATAACATGCTCCAGCAGGAATATCAGAACCTGCTAGATCAAACCTTCACACAAAACCTCAAGGACTCCATCGAAGCCAGCGCGGCGTTCAAGGATGCATTTGATGATCCCACCCTGTCCGGACTCAATACTCCCTTTCCCGGCGATGCAAACTACTCCTATCCCGGCACACTCACCCCGACCACCGATCCCGCGCGCAGCCTCGGTCAGCAGTTCAAGGCCGTCGTTAAAACTATTAAAATCCGAGGAGAACTCGGCTTGCGCCGCCAGACCTTTTTCCTGAATTACGGCAGCTGGGATCACCACGATGAGGTCATCAACACCATGGACCGCATGGTGGACGTCGTGAACCGCTGCCTTGTCGCCTACTGGCAGGCGCTGGGCGAGATCGGCATGCAGGACCACGTCACGCTATACACCGCGTCCGACTTCGCCCGCACGCTCACCTCCAACGGTGCCGGCTCCGACCACGCCTGGGGCGGCAACATGTTCGTGCTCGGCGGCGCGGTGAACGGCGGCCGCGTCTATGGCACCTATCCGGACGTCGCCCTCAACGCCCCGAGTGTCGTCACCACCCGCGGTGCCACGCTGCCCGGCATCTCGGTGGACGAATACTTCGCGGAACTCGCCCTCTGGCTCGGCGTCACTCCGGGCAATCTGCCCAGCGTGCTGCCGCGTCTCACGACCTTCTACACCCCCGGCGGCGCGCCTCCCGTCGGCTTCATGCAGGCATGAGAAAAAGCGCCATCGTCCGGTTCATCCTCGCCACGATCCTCGCAGCCATCGTTTGGTTCGCATTTCGTTCGGAGAAACCCCGGCCCGCACCTCCTCCGCCACCCGTTGCCACGGTTGCGCCATTGCCGACTCCGCCGGAGTTGTTAGAACCCCGGCCCGCCACCAAGGAACAGCCGATCGAGTCCTGGGAACGCCTTCTCGCCCGCGATGGATCGCCGCAGGAGGATCGCGACGCACTCGCCGATCTCGTCACCAACTATCTTCAAGCCCTCCCCGATTCACGCCGACCGCCACTCGGCACCAACGACGAAATCACCCGCGCCTTGACCGACCGGGACGCGCTCGGCGAAGCGGCCCTGCCCGCCAGCCACCCCGGCATCGTCAATGGCCAGCTCGTGGACCGTTGGGGAAACCCATGGCATTTCCACCAATTGTCCGCCGACCTCATCGAAACCCGCGGCGCCGGCCCCGACGGCAGGCTCTTCACCAGCGACGACATCGCGCCACCGTTGATGAAACACGAATGAACCTCCACCATATGATCCGCCCGATACTCCTCCAACTTTCCTGCGCCATCGCGGCGCTGGCCGGTGCCGCCGCCTTCGAACTCCCCGCCGCCTCCTCGCAATGCCTCGTCGGCATCGCCGATTCGTGGGACAGCTCCACGGCCACCCTGCGGTATTATGAAAAATCCGGCGGCCGCTGGCAGCAGGTCGGCACGCCATGGCAGGCGCGGCTCGGCAAAAAAGGTCTCGTCTGGGGCATCGGCATGCATCCCGTCCCCAAAGGCGCGGCCACCAAGAAAGAAGGCGACTGGCGCTCGCCCGCCGGGGTTTTCGCCATCGGCGGCGCATGGGGATACGACGCCACCATCCGCAAGCATCCCCGGCTTTTCTACCGCCAGGTCACCCCGCGCGACCTGTGGGTCGAGGATCCCGCATCGGAACATTACAACCGACACCTGATACTGGAACGCGACCCCTCCTCGCCATGGGAGCGCAAGCAACAGATGAAACAAACCGATCCCGCCCACGCGTTGAAACTCTTCATCGCCCACAACGCGCCGCCGAAGGTGATACCCGGCGAGGGATCATCGATCTTCTTCCACATCTGGCGCGCCGGCGGCTCCAAGCCCACCGCCGGCTGCACCACCATGGACGAGCAGAAACTGCGGGATCTCATCGCCCGCCTCGACCCCGCACGCCGGCCGCTCTACGTGTTGCTGCCCAAGTCCGGGTATGAGGAATACCGCGACGCATGGAAGCTGCCGTGACCGGCATTTGAAGCGCCGCTTTTCTCAACGGGACCATCCGGGTACATTCCCGCGCATCAACGGCCATTTTCCATGGTCGCGATCGACGGGTTTCCCATCGACGCCGACGATCACCCATTGGTTCTTCGGCGCATGAATGTCATAAGTGATGGCGGGACCTTGCGGCCATTGAAAGCGGCTCGCGAGTGCCTTGGCATCGGCGTTGGCCGCGGTGAGTTGTGCGAGCAATGTCCCGGGATCCCCCTCCGGCAGCAGGCAGAAAATCCCCACGTCATCACTCGAGTGGACCGCGATGTGTTGGTTTGCCCTGTTGAAAATCCGCCACGCGTGGTTTTCGGCGGCGGGTTTCCAGCCCGCGGGAATCGACACCGGCCCTGCCGCAACGGCGAAATTCTCATGAACTCCGGTGTTGTTCCACTCCCGATACTTGTCGCCGGGGCCTGCCACGTGAAGGAGGTCCTTCAAATCCATCGCGCCGTCTTCAAGAATCAAGGTCGTCGGACGCGCCACACATTGTCGCGCCCAATCGTTGGAGACGCCTCCCGCGGTGATCAGATATCCCGGACCTCCCGAGTAGATTTCCGGCGATCCGTCGCGGCCGTGTCCCATTTGGATGTAATAACTGGTCGGTTTCCGGATGACCCATTCCACCACGGCATCAGGCGGCCGGTAGGATGTGAGCGGCACCCAGAGCGCGTGGTGCTTGCCCTCATGGATCGTCAGGCCCTCGATTCCGGCCAGACTCAGCCATGCCTTCATGAGGTCCGTGTGATATTGGGCATCCAGTCTGCTGCCCTTGGCCTGTTGGGGTTGCCGGCGAAATGGAGGGAATCGTCTGAACGACAGGCTGCTGAGGGCATATTCCCAGTTGGCGCGGTCCAGAATGCGCCTGGCCGCCATCCGCACGGGCTCCGCGGCAAAGGCCTCGAGATTCAACAGGGCCGTGAGCGTGTATCCGTCGTAGGGAATGGCATTGTATTCGTAAAATCCGGCGCGCTCGATGCCCGACAAGTAATCGAGCAGCCAGGTTTCCAGCCCGTTGGTTTCGTTGTCGTATTTTGGCGCCTTGTCGCCATGCAGCGCCTTCCAGCGGTTTTTCAAATACCGCGATCCCTCGGTCATCAGGATGTGATTTTCGGTGTCTCTCAAAGGAAGCCCGAGAATGCGCGGGGTGTGGACTTTCGGAATCCCCCCTTCCTCGGTCATGAGCACGTTGACGATGTGATCCGCGGTTTCCGGATACAGAAGCTCCGGCCGGTTTCCAAATCCATGGAGGATCAACGTGAGTCCGGCGAGGGTGAAATCGTAGTCTCCATCCGGGTGGAACGGCCCGGTTGAGCCGACGGTGCCTCTGGGTTGCCTTTCCCGCAGATACGCATTGACGAATTCGATGTCCTTGTTGGATGCGAGTTTCCCGAGCAAAACCCTGGGAACGCCGACTTTCCCATCCTCCTGCCAATCGCCCACCTCAAGACTTGCCCAATGGGCGACAAGCGAGTCCGTAAGCGCGGATCGTTCCGCCCAGGATCGGGTGCGCGCCGAGGGAACCATGATGTTTCCCTCACCCGGATCCACCGACCCGTGCGTGCTCACGCTGGCCGTGCGGGCCATCCACCAGAGCCCGATATAAACTGCCAGAAGAAGCAAGATCACCCCGATCACCAACCGCATCAGCCATCGCAACACCATTGACATATATGAATTCTCCAGTCCCTCGGATTTCGTAAAATAGGCATTTAGCGTTTCGGCTCTTGTCCGGGAAGCGAAATCGAAATCGCGATTCCTCAGGCCACGGCGGATTTTAGCACAGGTTCATTGGCGGCGGCGACGCGACCATCTGCCGGCCAATCGTCGTTCTTGAACGCAAAACCGCCGCCGGGTTCAGTCACTTCTTCCAGAGGCCGAGGCCGCCATTCACCTTCCATGACCCATGCCTCCTTGCTTGTTTTGCAACAACGCGACAGGCTCGCCCATGACATCGGGGACGGAGGTTTGGCCTTGTGGGATGGTTTCGAGGTGGCTGAGGGAAGGCACAACCCGGATCCCGACGAATGGTTCCAATTGAAAAACGGGGACATCCGGCCACCGCAGCGGGCTTGCAGATGCCGGAAATCGCCCCTATCCCTCCCCCGTGTCCCGCACGGACGATTCCGCCCACGGCTGGCTGCGCCGGGCCGTCACGCACCCGGATTTCACCCCACGCCTGGCCCGATTGGCCGATGGCGAGGGCGAACTTGTGCTCGATCACGTGGCCGAGGCCTCGCAGTCGTTCATCGCGGCGCTGGTCTGCGAGGCGGCGCGCAAGCGCGGAAAACCCCGCCTCTGGCTGGTGTGCGACCTGCCGCGCCATCGCGAGCGGCTTGCGGGGGAGATGGAGTTGTGGGGGATCGACGCGCTGGTCCTGCCCGATCCACCCACCGAGACCGGCGATGGCACGATCGCCGATCCCGAGTCGGCCGCCGAGTGGTTCTCGGTGTTGGAAATCCTCGCCCGCTCGGAAAGCTGCGCCGTGCTCTGCGGCAGCGAGGCGTTTGCCGCCAAAGCCCCCTCGCCCGCCGCGTTGCGATCCAGCCGGACGTCGCTGAAACCGGGAGCCGGGCTCGATCCCGAAGAACTCGCAAAATCGCTTTGCGATCACGGCTACGAGCGCGTGCCCGCCGTCACCACGCGCGGCCAGTTCGCGGTGCGCGGCGGCATCATCGACCTCTTCGCCTGGCAGGCCACCAAGCCGCTGCGGCTGGAGTTTTTCGACACCGACTTGGAATCGATCCGCGAATTCGACCTCGATTCGCAGGCATCAACCACCAAGTTGTCGGAGGCCGAGTTGTTGCTGGCGGAACCGGCGACTGACGCCACCATCGACGACTACCGCAGGGCGCACGACCTGATCGTTGCCATCGATGCGGAAATGATCAAACCGGACGTCCGCATCCTCGAAGGCGCGGCGCGGTTCAACAGCGAGGAGGATTTCACGCTCGCGAGTTATGGCAGCCCGCTCGGCACCTTCGAGGCCGGCGACTTTGTGCTGGAGGAGCTCCGCCGCGAGCATTTCTTCCGCCAGCTCAACGACTGGAAGCGCGACGGCTGGGACATCGCGATGGTGTTTTCCAACCAAGGCGAGCAGGAGCGTTTCGCCGAACTCGCGGGCAAGGACCTCGAACGCGACCTCGGTCTCACTCCCGTGCGCGGCGAGTTGATGGCCGGGTTCACGCTGCCGGTCATCAAGCTGGCGGTGCTTTCCTCTTCCGAACTCTTCGGCCGCTACCGCACGCCGGGCACCGCGCGCCGCAGCACGCTCGACAAGGCCCGCGCCGCACGCGCGCGCGCCACTGTCGATGAGATGGAGGAAGGCGACCTCGTCGTGCACTATGAATACGGCCTGGCGAAATTCCGCGGCATCCAGCAGGGCGACGATGGCGAGGAACTCGTGCTTGAATACCGCGACGGCGCACTGTTAGGCGTGCCGCTGGAACAGGCGCACCTCGTCGGCAAATACGTCGGCATGGGCGGCAAAACGCCCGACCTCAACAAGCTCGGCGGCACCGCATGGAAGAACGCGCGCAAGGCCGCCGAGAAATCCATCCTCGATTATGCCGCGCAGCTCCTCCGCGTGCAGGCCGAGCGCCAGCACGAACCCGGCTTCGCCCACCCGCCGGACACCAAATGGATGTGGGAGTTCGAGCGATCGTTCCACTACACCGAAACCGCCGACCAGCGCCGCGCGATCGAGGAAACCAAACTCGACCTCGAAAAACCGCGGCCGATGGACCGGTTGATCTGCGGCGACGTCGGCTTTGGGAAAACCGAAGTCGCCATCCGCGCCGCCTTCAAGGCGATTACCTCCGGCAAACAGGTCGCCATCCTCGTGCCGACCACCGTGCTCGCCGAACAACACTGGCGCACTTTCCGCGAGCGCATGTCGGACTACCCGATGCGCGTCGAGTTGCTCAACCGCTTCCGCACGCCTGCCGAAATCCGCCACACCATCCAAGGCATTGCCGATGGCTCGGTGGACCTCGTCATCGGCACCCACCGCCTGATCTCCGGCGATGTGAAATTCAAGGATCTGGGGTTGGTGGTGGTGGATGAGGAGCAGCGCTTCGGCGTCGCGCACAAGGAAAAGTTCAAACAACTCTTCCGCCAGGTGGATGTGCTGACACTCTCCGCCACGCCGATCCCGCGCACGCTCTACATGGCGCTGATGGGCGCGCGCGACATGTCCACCATCGACACGCCGCCGCCTAACAGGGTGCCGGTTTCCACCACCGTCTGCGGCTACGACGAACGCGTCATCCGCGATGCCATCCGCCGCGAGATGAAGCGCGGCGGCCAGGTTTTCTTCCTCCACAACCGCGTCAAAACCATCGAGCAGACGGCCGCGCGCATCCGCGAACTCGTGCCCGAGGCCCGCATCGTCACCGGCCACGGCCAGATGGACAAGGACGACCTCGAAGTCGTCATGCACACCTTTGTCAAAGGCGACGCCGACGTCCTGTTGGCGACGACCATCATCGAGACCGGCATCGACATCCCCAACGCCAACACCATCCTCATCGACCGCGCGGACCGCTTCGGCCTCGCCGATCTCTACCAACTCCGCGGCCGCGTCGGACGCGCCGGGGAAAAAGCCTACGCCATCCTGCTGCTGCCGCGCGACATGATGACCGCCGGCGACGCAAGGAAACGCATCCACGCCATCAAACAATACACCGCGCTCGGCTCCGGCTTCAAGATCGCCATGCGCGACCTCGAAATCCGCGGCTCGGGAAACCTGTTAGGCACCAGACAGTCCGGCCACATCGCCCAGATCGGCTTCGAGCTTTACTGCCAGCTTCTCAAGCAGTCCGTCGAGCGCCTCAAAGGCCGCAAGGACGCCCCGCGCGGCGAGTGCGCTTTCAAAGCCGACTTCATCGCCACCACTGAAGCGGCATTTCTCAAATCATCCACGATCCACGATCCACAATCCACAATCGCGGCATTCCTGCCGTCTTCCTGGCTCGCCGAGACCTCACTCCGCATCGCCGCCTACCGCGAACTCTCCGAAGCCGGCACCGAAAACGCCGTCGATGCCTTGGAAGCGACCTGGCGCGACCGCTTCGGCCGACTCCCCGATCCCACCATCAACCTGCTCCACATCGCCCGCATCAAGGCCCTCGCCGCAGCCGGACGCATCGCCTCCGTCGAAATCAGCGGCCAACGCCTCATGCTCCACCGCGGCGGCGACTACATCATGCTTGAAGGCCGGCGTTTTCCCAGACTCAAGGCGGAAAGCCCGATCGGCAAACTCACCGAAACGATGGAGATGTTGCGGGCGCTGTAGCGGCGGCCTGCGAATCTCGCCCCCTGCCGACTGGACATTTTCACGCCTCGACCAACGGCGTCTCCATGCCCTCGGCGGCGGCCAGTTGGTTCTGGTTCGCATCGAAGGAGAGGAAGACCTTGGCGTCGTGCGCGATGGCGGTGGCAATGTGGAGAATGTCGAAACTGCGATGTCCGCCGCTGAAAGTATGCGCTTTGGAAAGCCTCTCGCCGATGACCAGGATGTTGACGAAATCGCAATCCAAAAGCGTCACCAAACCCTGTTCCATCTGTTCCCCCAGTTTGGCGATCATCCGTTCGGCTTCATGCAGTGGATATCCGACAAGCCGGTTTTTGCCGTGTCGGAATGCCTGGAAACGCACGGATTGCCGGAACTCCCACAGCAAAAGGCGTGTGACATGGAGCGGCCCGGTCATGGTCGCGCGGTAAGCCAGCGCACGATCCGAATTGTCCTGCTTGCGGTAGAGGCCGCATAGAAACGAAGTGTCCGGATAAGCGATCAACTCCGGTCTCCGAGTTCGGCCTCCCGCATTTCCCTGACTTCCTCCGCACTGAAAATCCGATCCCCCCAGGTTTCATCAAGCCAACGTCGATGAGCCTCGGCGTCGAATTTTTTCACCTTGTCGCCGGTGTGAGGCGGCGAGAGGCGGGCGATCGGCTTGCCGTGTTTGGTGATCTCGATCTCCTGGCCATCGGCCAACCAAGCTTCCACCTTGCCAAAATCGTAGCGCAAGTCCCTGACAGTGAGTGTTTGCATTTTTGTGATGATTTGATTCATCACAAAATAGCCCGCCCGCCAGCACTGTCAAGCTCCCGTTGGTCAGGCTGTCGCAGCGGCTGAATCCATGAATCCCCTCTCGCCAAGCGCCTGGCTGTATCTAGTGTCGGACTCATTCCACAAGACCATGAAAACCCCGTCCGCCGCCCGCTTGTCCGTGATCGCATGCCTGTTAGTCCAATCGGCTCTGGCTGCGGCACCGGTGGAGATGATCACCGACACGGAGCAACTCCAGCCCGCGAGCACGCTGGAGTTCCGTTTCGCCACGCCGATGATCGCCGGCGGAGACGTCGGCATTTCCATGACCATGGAAAACGCACCGGTCGTCATCACGCCGGCCATCGCCGGAAACTTCACCTGGCTGAGCCGCAGCAGCGGGGTGTTTTCTCCGGAGCAGGCATGGCCGCTGGGTGAAACCTTCACCTTCACCCTGCGTGCGGGGCTTGTGGATGTGAACGGGAAAAAACCCGCAGGAAACTTCAAACAAGTCCTCCGCACGCCGGAGTTCGGCCGCACCGTTTCGCGTGGCGGAGACAACGAGACTTGCGACCCCGTTCCGCAGATTGTCGTGGCCTACAATCTCGCCGTGGATGCCGCATCGGCGCGGGGGCTTTTCCGTTTCGTGAGCGATGATAAAAACGAGGTGGCGGCCGTGGTTTCCCACGCGACGAGGGAAAACCATCTCTACGTGCCCATCGAGCATGACGATTGGCAAAAACGCTGGCGGGCCGCGCGGGGCATTCCCGATGAGGAAAACGAGGACCGCAGCGCACCCATCACCAACCGTCTGCTGATCAAGCCCGCCACCGCGCTGATGCCCGGCACGTGGCGGCTGGAGATGAAACCCGGCCTCGCGGCAGAGGGCGGCAGACTCCGCATCGCCAAGTCATGGACGCTGCCGCTCGGCAAGGTCGCGCCTTTCGATATCAGCGAACTCCGGCCGGAGAATTTCATCAACTCCGGGCGCATGCTCAACATCGCGTTTTCCCACCGCCTCGCACCGGACATCACGCCTGATGTCGCAGGCGATTTCCTGAGCTTCGACCCGCCGGTGAAGAACCTGCGTTTCGAAGGCTGGAGCGACACGCTCATCGCACGCGGTGATTTTGAAACAAACCGTGACTACCGATTGATCGTCGGCGGGGATGTCATTTCCGGGGATGCCCTGCCATTCGCCGGCGAACGCGCACGGACTTTCCGTTTCCAACCCGTCAAACCGCGGCTCTATCTCCCTGAAATCACCGCCAGCCAGATCCAGGGCGGGCATCGCAGGTTCGACGTGCTTTCCGCCAATCTCAGCGCGTTGAAGATCGTCGCTCGGCTGGTCGAACCCGACGACGCGGCGGCCGCGATCGAGGCCTTCGGGAAATACGAGCGCGAGAACGCGGATTACGAAACGCGCGAATTCTATCAGCCGCTGCCGGTTTACCCGTTCCGCAGCGGGCTGATCGCCGAGCGGCGGATCGCCACGGCCGCCGGCGGGCTGGATGCGAGGCAGGTCACGGCGGTTGATTGGAACGACATTCTCGGCGGGCGGAAAACCGGCGTGGTTTTTCTAACCGTCGAGGGCGAGCCGCGCGAGGATGTGGGCGGCAAACGCCCCGGCGCCCAGGCGCTCATCCAGCTCACCGACCTCGGAGTGATGTGGAAGAAAATGGCCGAGGGCCTGGAAGTCGCGGTTTTTTCCATGGAAAACGGCCAGCCGCTGGAAAACACCACCGTCACCCTTCTCGACAAGGAGTTCAAGACCACCCGCCAGGCGGCTACCGGCGCAGGAGGCGGCACCACCGTCGAGTGGGCGGAGGAGTCGGAATGGATGGTCGTGCGCAAGGGCGAGGACGCCCACGCGATGCGCATCGGCATGGCCGCCGAGGAACTGCCGATGCATGCGTTCAACATTCCCATTGATTATGCCAACTGGGCCTCCTTCGACCGGATAGAGCGGCCGATGCGCGCCATGGTCTTCACCGACCGGCCGCTCTACCGTCCGGGCGAAACCGTTAGAGTGAAGGGCATCCTGCGCGACCTGCGGGAGGACGGACTGTCACTGCCGGCCGCCTGCGCGGGGAAGCTGATGCTGCACGACGCGCGCGGGCGCGAGGTACTCACCAAGGATGTGAAGACCGACAAGAATGGCGCGTTCGACACGGAGTTCACACTCGGCACCGCACTTGGCCCGCACCGGATCATGCTGGAGATCCCGGACGTTCCTAACAGCCCGTGGGGCGCGGGTTTCAACTGTGGTTTGCAGGTGGCGGATTTCCAACCGGACGCCTTCGAGTTGAAGGTGGAAACGCCGGACAGGGTGCCGCCGGGTGAAAGCGCCATTGCGATGGTCGGCGCCCGCTACCTTTTTGGCGCCCCGCTCGACCGTGCGGACTTGCGCTGGACGCTCATTGAACGCAAGGAGTATTTCAATCCCGGGGGATATGACAACTGGAGTTTCGGCGACGGCGACGAATCCGAACAAGCATTGACGCTGCGCGGCGAGGCGGTGCTTGATGGAACAAAACCCCACGCCATCACGCCACGGCTTCCGGCGGCGACATCGCCGCGCCGTGCGCATCTCACCGTCGAAGTCACCGACATCAACCAACAAACCGTCAGCACCAGCGTGGGTTTCTCGCGCGATGCGGCGGATTTCCAACTCGGCGCAGCCTTGCCCCAGGGCCGTGTCGCGCGTGTTGGTGAAAAGTTGTCCGTGCGGGCGATCGCGGTGCGTCCCGATGGCACTCCCTTGGAGAATCCCGTCGAGGTGAGCGCTGAATTGATTCACAAGCGTTTCGAAACCGTGCGCCTCAAAGGCGCCGGCAATGCCATCTCGTTCCGCACCGAGACGGTCGAGACAACGGTTGCGAAAACCACCGGCCGCACGCTGACGCCGTTGCGCGACAACGGGCAGTGGATCGTGAACGAGGGATCAAGCGTGAGCTTCCGCATCGATCGCACCGGCGGCTACGACGTGA
>JALOUA010000352.1 GCA_025457625.1 Akkermansiaceae bacterium | reverse complement strand
CCCGCCGGAACCGGGCGCGATGCGGTGCTTTCCGTGCTGCGCCCGGACCAGCGCGCCGCCTACGAGGCGGAGCGGCTGCGCCGACGCGAGCAAGCGGCGAAGGACATGGAGGCCATCGGGCTGACGCTGCCGGAGCAATGGGACATGCTGGATGCGGAATCATTCTAACAATCGCATGCCACACAACCCTCCCGCCATCGACATCCGCTCGCTGCGGGTGGACTACGGGGATTTCGTGGCGGTGGACGATCTCAACCTGAGCGTGCCGGCCGGCGAGGTTTTCGGATTGGTGGGGCCGAACGGCGCCGGGAAAACCAGCACCTTCCGCGTGCTGGCCACCTTGATGGAGCCGACCTATGGCGAAGTGATTCTGGATGGCGTGGATGTGCTGGAGGACAAGGCGGCGGCGCGGCGCATCCTCGGTTACATGCCGGATCTCGCACCCGTGCCGACGGACCTGAAAGTATGGGAGTTTCTGGATTTCCACGCCCATGCCTACGGCTTGGGCAGGAGATCGGCGCGCCTCGAGCGAGCCGAGGAATGCCTCACGGAGGTCGGCCTGATGGATCAGTGCGACAAATGGTGTCACGAGCTTTCCCGCGGCCAGACACAGCGTGTGGTGCTCGCCAAAACCTTGCTGCACCGGCCGCGCGTGCTGATTCTGGACGAACCCGCGAGCGGGCTGGATCCACTCGCGCGGCGCGACCTGCGCAACACCCTGCGGCGGCTTGCCGCGAACGGTGCCACGGTGTTCGTGAGTTCGCACATCCTCAGCGAGCTGGCGGAAATGTGCAGTTCGCTGTGCGTGATGAACCGCGGGCGGCTGCTGGCCACCGGCACCGCCGACGAGGTGCGCCACCAGCTCGGCAGCACCCGGCGGGTGATCACCATCACTTTGTTGGAACGCGTGCGGGAGGCGCAAGACTGGTTGTCCGTGCGTCACGGCGTGCATGACCTCGGGATTTCTAACAACCGGCTGAGCTTCGGTTTCACCGGCGATGACGAAGCGCAGGCGGATCTGGTGGACGGCCTCGTCCGTCACGGTGTTAGATTGCGTGCTTTTGAAGAAAAACGCTCATCGTTCGAAGACCTTCTCGTGGAAGTCGCCGAAAACAACCGCAACCCATGAACCGGCACGACCACGCATCACAGGCACACGGCCATCCGGCATGGCGGATTTGGGACAACCCGGTCTTCCGCCGCTACTGCCGCTCGCGCCTCAGGCCGCGGGGTCTGGGGGTCTCGCTGCTGGTCACCTTGCTCCTCGCCGGGTTCATCGTGGCGCTCACCCATTCCATCGGCGTGCGTGGACATGCCTCCGAGGTGGATGCCGCGCGCCCGGCCGTCATCGCGCTGTTGTTTCTCCAAGGGTTCATCCTGTTCATACTCGGCACCGCGCAGGTGGCGGGCGGCATGACCGCGGAGCGCGACGAGGGAGTCATCGATTATCAGCGGCTCTCGCCGATGTCGCCGCTGGCGAAGACGCTCGGTTATCTGTTCGGCCTGCCGGTGCGCGAACATGTGATGTTCATGGCCACCCTGCCGTTCACCGCATGGTCGTTGTGGCGCGGGCAGGTGGAATGGCGTGTCTGGCTGCCGCTGTATGCCATCATGCTGAGCTCCACGTTATTATATCATTTTACCGGCCTGCTGACGGGAACGGTGGCGCGCAACCGCCGCTGGGCCTTCCTCGCCTCGATCGGCTTGGTGTTCAGCCTCTACACGGTGATCCCGCAGATGGCGAACTTCGGCCTGGTGTTCTTCAAATACCTCACGGTCACGCCGGTATTCAGGGAGAGCCTTCCCGGACTGCTGCCCGTTGATGCGGGAGCCCTGGTCCGGGCGGGACAAACGCTCGCGCCCACGGTGAAATTCTTCGGCCTGGATTTCTCCGAGGCCGTTTTCACCGCGTTCTCCCAGGGCGGGTTGATCCTCACATTCGTCGTCATGCTGTGCCGCAAGTGGCGCAGCGCCGCCGCTCATCTGTTAGAAAAGACATGGGCTGCCGGATTCTTCATCTGGATCCAGGTCCTGCTGCTCGGCAACGCGCTGCCGCTCATTGATCCGGGCGACCTGTTTCCCTCGCGCGGGTTCAGCCGCATGGTGAGGATCATGCCGGACTGGCGGCCGAAACCGGAGGAGGCGGTGTTGATGTCGGGCATCTACGGACTGGTCACGCTGGGACTGCTGTTTGTTCTAACAGGCATCATCACGCCCTCGCGCGACGAGCAGCTGCGTGGCTGGCGGCGCGCCCGCAAGCTGGGCATGAAGTCGCTGCCCGCCACCTCGGATGCGGCCAGCTCGACGGGCCACACGATGGTCATGGCGCTGGCCGGTGCGGCGGGCTGGTTCTGGTTCACCCGTGAGTTGGTGGGTTCGCGCTGGTTTCCGGGGCAGGAAGTAGCGCTCTCCGTCTTCGGATTCTTCGCGGTGGTGATGCTCGCCTGCGGGCTGATGTTCCAGGCCTTGCTGGAAAAAAGCGGCGGCCGCGCGCTCGGTCTGGCCGGCATCCTCGTTGGCGTGGCCCCGGTCATGGCGGGCATGGTGCTCGGAGTGATCAGCGACCCCCTGATCCCGACGGCCGTCTGGCTGACCGGCATTTCCCCGGCCAGCATGCCGTTTTACGCCGCTGGCAGCCTGTTGCCGATCGCCGAACTGCCGGCCCAGGCGGCCCGCGCCTTGCCGCGTGCCTTCCAGTTCTGGTTGTTGGTCTCGGCGATCACTGCCGTGTGGCTGGTGGTTCGATTGAGACAAAGCAGGCGGGTGATGATGGAAGAAGCGGCGGATGGCGGCAGGAATGCTGCAGAACGGTGAGGTCTTTCTGGCTGGGGCCTGCCAGACCCGGCGCTCACTGCGTGTTGTCGCGCTCGAAGCGCTTTTTCCACTCGGGTTTTTTCGGGCGGTAAGTCGAGGCCGGAAGTTCGTCGTCGAACTCCGACCTCTGCCCGATGCCGCGCAGCAGGCCGCTGATTTCCTTGGCCTCCTCGAGGAGTTCGATCATGCGTTCCGCAGCGAGGCCCGGCTCCTTGAGCGCGGCTTTCACCGCGGCGTCGCGTTTCTGGAGCACGGTGCCTGAGAGCAGCGCGAGCGCGTGCTCCGCAGCGAGCATGCCATCCTGCGGCGCGCCTTCCAGCACCGCGTCACGCAGCAACGCGAGGCGGTCGGATTCGGGCAGACCCGCAAGAAACGCATTCACCGCGGAGCTGGATTCTGGATCCGGGGCGGCGGTGAGGATCGCCTCCAGCAGGGGGATGCCCTCCAGCCAGCGCGCGGCTTCGTGCAG
>JALOUA010000083.1 GCA_025457625.1 Akkermansiaceae bacterium | reverse complement strand
TCAGCAAAGCTGATAGTAGGGCGTGCTGAGCATGAGGTGGCAGAGCTCGGCGATCTCCGTGTTGGTGAAAACCACCCCCTGCTTGGCGGTGGCGTATTCGATGAACGAGCCACGCGCCTTGTCGGGGACGGGGCCCTGGAAGAAGCGGAAGACGAGGGAATCGACGAGTTCCGCGGGTCGGGCGCGCAGCGGACGCGGGGCGATTTTTTCATAGTCGGGCCCGCTCCAGCCGCGTCCCGCGCCTTTCGGAGTCCTTCCCATGCCGGCGAGTTTCACGCGGTCGCCAGTCATCGCGGCGGCACCCTGATCGGCGCCCTTGGTGATGAATCCCGCGAGGTTGTAGCGGGTGAGGAGCGTGTTGGTGTTGATCCACGCCTGGCCCCAGTCCCAGCCGGCGACGTTGGGCGGCATGAAGAGCACCTGTCCGAGCTGTTGTTGGGCCATGATGGGGAAACCGTTTGGCGGATCGGCGATTTCCAACTGCTTGAGCAGTTGGATGATGAACTGGACGGGCGATTTGATCTGCGAGCGGATGGCCGCCTCCGAGTAGAATTCCCGCGACATGAAAATCTCGCGCAAGAGCGGCTCCATGCGGTAGCCGCCGTTTCTGAAGGTGCCGGCCAATGACTCGATGGCGGAGGGTGACGGATCGTCATAGACGAAGAACTCCCAGATTTTTTCCACCATGAAGGTGGCGGGGCCGGGTTTTTCGAAGATCAGGTTGATGACGTCGCTGCCGTCGAAGGGGCCGGTTTTTCCGAAAACGGTTTTGGGTGAACCGTCCCACTGGCGCTTGTTGTGGCTGACCCTGCCGGTGAAGCGGTTGAGATCATAGCCGGTGAAGGCGCGGGCCGCCTCGCGGATGTCCTGCTCGGTGTAGTTGCCCTCGCCGAGGGTGAAGAGCTCCATCACCTCCCTTGCGAAGTTCTCGTTGGGCATGCCCTTGCGGGAGCTCCGGGTGTCGAGATAGAGCATCATCGCGGGATCCAGCAGGATCGCCTGCGTGAGATCCTTGAAGCTGCCGAGCGCATGGCTGCGGAACAACTCGTTCTGCTTGAGCATGAGCGCCGGCTGCTTGACCTTCTGGATGGATGTGGCGAAATGATCGTGCCAGAAGAGTGTCATCTTCTCGCGCAGGGGTGACGCGGTTTTCGCCATCCGCCGGAACCACCAGCCCTGCGCCTCCAGGCCGTGCCGGCGGTTCTCCTGCTGAAGCTCCCTGAACGCCTCACGGCGTTTCTGATCCGCCTGTTCGGGGCTGAGGCCGCTTGTCGCCTGCCGCATTTCGCGCCGTTCGGCGAGGCGTTGTCGGATTTCCGCCAGCAAGTGCTCCTCGCTGGCCCATTCCGGAACGGGGAATGCGTCCGGTCCGTCCTGCGCAGTGAAAAGCAGGTCCACCGCCTTGGTCCGGCCATGGGCGTGGAAGGCCTTGATTTCAGCGGGGCTGCCGCCGAAGCCCGCCCGGTTGAGCAGGTGGGCGGCCTCGTAGAGGGTCCATGAATTGTCAGCTTGAGGGAGCATGGGACATGAAACCACGGGCTGGGGATGAAGTTGCGCGGCTTGTGGTTTTCCGGACGTCTCAGCCGAGGCCGCGCCCGGCCACCTCATCCTCATCCCAGCCGAGGTAGTGGCCGAGTTCGTGGAGGAAGGTGGTGCCGACTTCGTCGCGGAAATCCTGTTCGTCGCCGTCCACCCATTCCCAGATGTTGGCGAGAAACAAGCGGATGCGCGGCATGTCGGCGGCGTCGGCTTCCTCCATGGCGGTGGCGCCCTCGAACAATCCCAGTTCGTCGCCCTCCAGTTCGTCATCAAACATGCCCAGGCCGGGTTTCTGTTCGATGGAGACCGGCAGCTTGCCGGCCGCATCCCTCACATCGCGGGGCAGCACCTTGACCAGTGCCTTGAGTTCCTCGTCCGCCCAGCGGCTCAGTGTTTCAAAATCCATGACCGGGAGTATCAAGAGAATGACGCCGCACAATACGGAAAAGCCGGGCCGACGCATCAAATTAAAGCAAAGATTTTTCAGCCGCAAAAACGCGCAAAAATCCGCAAATTGGTAATCAATGAGGTCATGAATTCCGTGGTTTTTGAATACCGCCAGGGAACGCCGCTAAAAAACATATCACCGGGCATCGGGTCACAGAATCGAATCGATTTTTTTTGCGCCCGCTTTTCGACTTTTTGCGGCTATGACGATTTAGATGCATCGGCCCTGTAAGGAAAAGCCGGGCGGAGCACGGCGGCCCGCCCGGCTGGTGATGGTGGTGCGGGGAGCCTGCGCTCAGAGATCGCCCTCCTTGATGTCAAGGGAGGCGTAGTCCCCGTCCTTGCGGCGGTAGATGATGGTCAGGCAGCCGCGGCGGGCGCTTTTGTAGAGCACGAAGGGCCGGTCCGAGAGTTCCAACTGCATGATGGCGTCCTCCTTGAACATCGTGCGGATGCCGTAGTTGTCCGGGTGGATGATGTAGGGCACGGGGTCGTGCTCGGATTCCGCCGGGTGGTCGATGGCCTCTTCGGTGAAAAACCGCTCCTCAAGGTGGCGGATCGACTCGTTGCGGTGCGGCCGGTTTTTCTTGAGCAGGCGCGTTTTGTGTTTGCGCATGCGGCGGGCGATTTTCTCGATCGTCTCGTCGAGCGCGGCATACATGTCCTTGCCTTCGGTGTGGGCCTCGATGGTGATGTGGTTGGCGCAGAAAAGAATGATCTCGGCAACGTGCCGGTTTTTCTGAACATCGAGAATGGCTTTGGCTTCGATGATCCGCGGGTAGTCGAGGTGCAGTCCCTCGATTTTCCGGTGGGCGTGATCGCGGAGTGCATCGGTCACTTGTTCGTGCCTTACGGTGACGGTGATCGGCAGGTTGACGTTGGCGGTTTGCATGGTCTTGTCGTTTGGTTTGGGTGAATGGACGGCAGTTTCATCTGCCCTATCCGTCGATCACTCTGCATGAGGATCGGCCGAAACGCCATGCCGTTCTTTAAAAAAGTTTCCGCATGTTTTGCGGGCCTGCCGGAGTGGCGGGGCGCGGTTCACTCGGGCACGGTGAGATCCTCGAACGAAGGCACTTTGCCCTCCGGCGGGGGACTTGGCTTGGCGGGCCGCGTGGCATCGGCGATTTCGAGGAAATTATCCGCCGGTTTGACGCCGCTGCCGCTGATTTTCAGGGTGAGCCAGCGGAACCCCCCGTCATCGGGGCCGAACATGGCCTCGAGCTTCGGATGGCCGGAGGACTTGATCATTGCCTCGGGGAGACCGAGGGTGAGCGTGCCATTCAGCCGCCGGTCCGCGGCGAGTGTGAGATTGCCACGCAGGGCCATGCGCGCCTTTTGTTCAAGGTGCAGGTCCTCGAGCGTCACCACGGCCCCCTGACGGCGGAGTGTGCCGGTGGCTTCGGTTTCAAAAGCCGGCCTGTCGTACCAATTGTCGCCAAGCATGAGCGCCAGGTGGGTGAGGAAGGGGAAGCCCTGGACTTCCAACGAGGAATTGAGCGCATTGCGGAAGGTCACCGCCAGTGTCACGCCGGTCTCCGATCCGGGAGTGAAGGCCAGGTAGTTGGACTTCACTTTCGACCGGGTGTCGACGCGGCCGGCAAAAATCTGGCCGAGATCGGGGCCGGCGATGCCGGAGAGAAGGAACGATGCCATCCTGATATCGAGTGTGGAAGGCCGGTCGGTGTTGTAAGGACTGACGGTGCCGACAAGCTCCATCATGCCGCTGCTGTCGTTCTCGTGGAGCAGGCGCATGAAGACGAGGTCGATTTCACGGTCGCGGAATTCGATGTGGGCGCGATCCATTCTGAGTTTCGGCCAACCCGGCTGAAGGATCTGGCCGCGGTTGAGCAACAGTTGCGGGCGGCCGTTGTTGCTATCCGCCTGGTATGAGGCTTCCGATTCGTAGAGGGTGGCCGCCGGGCGTGCCGGATCGCCCATCCGCACGCTCAGGCGCGGGATGGCATATCTTTTGAAATGGATGGGCGAAGGTTTTTCGGGCGACTTGCCCGGAGTGGGCGGAGTGAGGACCGAGGGCGCTCCCAGATTCAGCGTCCCCTCGCTGCTGTTGACTTCCTCGCCTTGGATGGACTTGCCGAAGAAGAAGGCGGGTGAGATGGAGGCCGAGATGCCGCGAACCGTCAGATCGCGCAGGATGCCGCCATCCGGCCACTTGAGAACCAGCCGACCGGCGACCGCGTTCGATGGGTTCACCCGGAATTCCTCCAGTTGCACCTCCGCGCCGGCGGTCTCGCGGATCATGCGGATGACCCCCTCGCGGAATGGAGCGCTGTTGGAGTAAACAATCGCCGAAGCGACCGCGAAAGCGGCCATCAGGATCAACAACAACGCAGCGGCAACCTGGATCATGCGCGCGCGGCGGGTTTTCTTGAGCAATTCCTTGTGCGGCTGGTGGCTGCGCCGCTTGCGTTTGCGCACCTTGATCGCGCGGCTGCCGTCCGCCCGGATCACCAGCTCGCCATCTTCCAACGGTTCTTCATCGGGGCGGTTCTTCAGCCGGTCCATCATTTCATCGATGGAGTATTTTTCCGGTTCGCTGGGCGCGGGCATTGGATGAGGATGCGGGGAAGGCGGGAAAATTTCAGCGGTCCCGGTAGGGGCGTCCGGTGGGGTCGAGCAACTCGACGTTGACCATGAACACGATGGCGGTTGTTGTGGGTTGATAGGCCTTGCTGGTGAACAACCTGCCAACCCATGGCAAATCGCCAAGCACGGGCACCTTGTCCTCCACGTTCTGGATGCTCTCGCTCATCAAGCCGCCGATCACGATGGTGGAGCCGTCGGCCACCGTCACCTGGGTGGCGGCCTTTTCACTGCTGAACACCGGCATGAGGATGCGGTTGGGGGTCACTTCCACCGAGCGGCTGCCGGTCAGTCCGCTGACTTGCGTGTTGATCGGGCTGCCGTAATTGATGAAGCCGACGAATTCGCTGAATGAGGGATTGAGGGTGACATCGATGTAGCGTCGCTGGGAGTCGGCGACGGGCAGGACTTCGAGCGTGATGCCCACGTCCTTTTTTTCGAATGCGGTGGGTGTGGCGGGCGTCACGGGGCTGCTGCCGCCACCGCTGACGCCGCTGACGACGCCTCCGGGACCGATGGCAACGAGGGTGTCGCCTCCCACGCTGTTGGGCAATTCAGGTGGCTCGTATTCGGTGGGGTAGATGAACTCGCGGATGATGGTGACGGTGGACGTCTGTCCGCTGCGGGTCACCGTCGAAGGGTTGGCCATGATGTCGACGCCCTTTTTCTGGCTGAGGCCGCGCATCACCACCTGGGCCTCGCCATCGGTGAAAAGTCCGGTGAGCGACATGATGCCCGGGGCCACGGCGGAGGCCTGGGCCGAGCGTTCCGGGTTGTTGATGAGGGCATCGATGGTGTTGCCGGTGATGGCGGAATCGCCCGAGCGGTTGCCTGCGGTGGCGATGTTGGAAACCGGCTGGCCCGGAACGCTCGGAATGCCCGGAATGTTGGTGAAATTGACCGGATTGATGAAATCCGCGCTCGTGCGCGGCGTGCCGTTGCCGGTGGTGCCGCCACCGCCGAAGACAGTGCCATCGGAATTCAACGCGAAAGGACTGACCAGCCAGTCGAATCCCAGCTCCTCCAGATTGGTTTGCTGGGTGCGGATCATGGTCACCCGCACGGCCACCATCACCGGCTCGGTCTGGCTGAGGGTCTCGACGAGTTGGGAGACGAAATCGACGTTGGTCGAGGTATTGGTGATGCGCAGCGTGTTGGTGGCGGCGTTGTAACTCGCGGAGGCACCAGTCGGAAACGAGACGCCCTGGAGTTTGAGGGCCTCCTGCGCGCTCAGGCGGGTGGTCACCAAGCCGCCGCCCGTCGGGGCTTCGGCAAACGGATCAGCGGCGGCCTGATCGTTGGTGGCGCCGGAACTCAGAGTGGTGATGAAGTCGGGCGGCACGCGGAAGTTGCGGCTGATGAGTTCATCAGTGGCCGCGCCGATCGGCCGGATGATGACCGCGAAGTCATCGGTGCTGTATGAGGTGCGCGTCATCTCGGTGACGGAGTCGAGCACGCGTGAGAGCGGCACGTTCGAGAGTTGCAGGGTGATGCGCTGCTCGCTGACCAGGCGCGCGGCTTCCGAATCCGACGGACCGAGATTGACGTTGATGTTCACGCCTTTGCGGGTGGGATCGAGCTCGAAGGTGTCGTTTTCGACCGCTTTCAGCCGCAGCAGGTCGAGCGCTTCTCCCAGAGACGCCTGATCGAGGGCGATTTTGGGAATCATGATGCGTTCGAGTTTTTTGGAAACCGTCATGCCGGCGTCCGCCATGCCCGGCGCTCCGGGATCGTAGGCGCCGATGCCCAGCTCCGGATCGGTGATCTGCAATTCCCAGCCAGCGTCCACCTGGGCGAGCATTTCGGCACGCGTTTGATCGTAGGAGGCTTTCCGGTGTTCGCTCATGGCGGCGGCCACCCGCTCCATGCCGCGGCGGGCGGCGGCGTTGGTCGGATCGATGCGCAGGACGGCGGTGTAGTGCTTGTTGGCCTCGTCGTATTTCCCGAGGTCGAACGAGCCTTCGGCGGTGTAGAGCAGGCGGCGCACGGCATCGACGTCCCCTGCGTGCTCGGCTGTTAGAGCGGGATTGGTGCGGATCGGGTCGTCGAGTTGCGCGCGGAAGGCCAGCGCGGCCGGATCGCGCGGCGCCACGTCATCGGCGAGGACTTTGTCCATGGCGGCTTTGGCGGCGGGCACATCGCCCTTGCGGGAGAGTTGCCGTGCATGTTCGATGGAGGCCTGCGCGTAGCGCTCGGTGGCGGCCCTGCGGAGTTCCGAGGATACGGGGGCTTCGGGAAACAACTCGCGGGCGCCGGCATAGGCTTCCACCGCCTCGGAATATCGCGGCGATGCGGCGGTTTTGCTCGCGCGCCGCCATCCCGGATGCGTCGGGAGCGGCCGACAACGGCAGGCCGAAACTCAACCATGCGGCTGCCGCGACCATGGCCCGGCCGATCTGTGGGGTATGGAATCTGGGATTCGCCATGCGGATGCTTGTGCGGAGGTATAGTGGGCGGGGCCGCCAAGCGTAAGCGGAAAATCCGGAAATTTCATCTTTTGCCGTGCCACGGAAATTCGAGCTGGATTTCCACCCTGCGCGGGCGGTTTTCCCGACAAAGGAAGCGCTCCCGCAGTCTCTGGACCCATAGCGGGCGAATCCTCTCGAAGAGTGGCTTGATGATGTTCACGGGAAGAGTGTTTTCATGAACACTCACCGATGTCAAGCAGGCATTCCCGTGCGACCTGTGCGTCGATGGAAATCCGCGCTTTGAGCGCCTCAAGCGAAGGGAATTTCATTTCCGGACGCAGGTGTTTGTGGAAGCCGACTTCGAGGTTCTCGCCGTAGATATCGCCGGAAAAACCGAAGAGATGCACTTCCAGAAGTCGCTGGATACCGCCGACGGTGGGTCGCATGCCAAGGTTGGCCACCCCGTCCCAGCGGTGCCCGGCGGTGCCGATCACGCGGACCGCCCACACGCCGTCCGGCGGCAGTTGCAGGTTCCCGGTGGCGATGTTGGCCGTGGGAAACCCGAGTTGACGGCCAAGTTGCCCGCCTTTCACGACCGGGCCGCTCACCGAGTAGCGGCGGCCGAGCATGCTTGCCGCCTCGTCGAGGTTGCCGTCGCGGATCGCCTGGCGGATGCGCGTGCTGCTGATGCGGTCGCCCTCGAACATCACGGGAGGCACCGCTTGGAGTTGGAAACCGCGCGCTTGTGCCTCGTTTCGCAGCAGGTTCACATCGCCGGTTCGTCTGTGGCCGAAGCGCCAGTCCTCGCCCACTGCGATGGTGCACAGCGGTGCGGCGCTGAGCCGGGCGACAAATTCCGTCGCCTCCATCGCAGCCAGCGCGGCATCGAAATGCAGGGGTATGAAAAGGTTCACTCCCAACCCGCCAACCACGCGTGCCTTGTGATCGAGGGTTTCCAAGAGTGATGCGGGAGCCTTGCCCGGCGCGATGACACGGATCGGATGAGGATCAAAAGTCAGCAAACCGGCCAAACCTCCTTCCCGCTCCGCGGCCCTCACGGCTGAGGAGATCACCGCTTGATGGCCCAGATGCACGCCGTCAAAGACCCCCATGGCGAGGTGGAGTTTCTCTCCAAGCGCGGGCAGATCCTCAAGCCGTGGGCAATTCAACACAGGCCTGCCTAGCCACTCGCGGCGGCCGTATCAAGTCCCGCAGTCATGAATGCGAGTTCGCGCGGAAAACTTTCGCCTGATGCCGCCGCCCGATGCGGAGGCACCCGCCACCCATCATCGGATCTTCGGCCAGGGCCGCGGCCCGCCACCGTGGCGCTCATGCGCCCTGGCAAGCGATCGATGGAACTCGTCCGGATGAAGGCGCATGCATGCGGCGCTTGAGCGAAGTTTTCAGAATGGAAACTCCTCCTCGGCTTCGCGCACGGTGTTTTGTTCTCCCAGCACGACGCGTTTCGCCCGTTCGTGAACTTCAAGCCCGTTGACCCAGATGGCTTTGTGGGGGCGCACCGGACAGATGAACTCGCAGCCGCCGCAGCCAATGCACAAATCGGGATCGATTTCGGGAATGGTGAGGCCTTTCTCCCATGGCACCATGTGCACGGCCTGCGTCGGGCAATGCTCGTTGCAGGCGCCGCAGGATGTGCCCTTGGTCTTCACCACGCAGAGGTCGGGGATGAATTCGGCGGTGCCGCTGCGCACGAGGCGGCGCTGCTCCACCGTGATGGGAAGAATCGCGCCGGTAGGGCAGACTTGCGAACAGTTCGAGCAGTTGTAGGAACAGAACGAGACGTCGAAGTCCTGATAGGGCTGGAGAAAACCGGCCAGGCCGTGCTGCGTGATGGATGGCCGCAGCACCTGGTCCGGGCAGTTCGCCACGCACAACTGGCAGGCGGTGCAGAGGTTTTGGAAACGCGCCAGCGATCCCGCGCCGGGTGGCAGCACCGCGCGACGGTTGCGGTGGGTGGCGCGCTGCGGCCGAGGCCCGCCAAGCGCCGCAGCGGGCAGGACGGCGAGGCCTGTTAGAACGTCACGGCGCTTGAGGGACGGGAGCGGCGGATTTTCACCAGATGTCCCGGCCGGATGACCCTGCGATTTTCTCCCCGCCATGAGGTGGATGCCGCTGCGTTTGCAGGATGTCACGCAATCGAGGCACATCACGCAGCGCGAGTGGTCGATGCGGTGATTGCGGAAATCGATGCACTGGGCGGGGCAGACGCGCTCGCACATCGAGCAACCGACACAGGCGGAATCCGCGATTTGCAGGCGGAACCATGCGTGCTTGGAGAGGAGGCCGAGCACCGCGCCCACCGGGCAGACGGTGTTGCACCACAGGCGGCCGCGAAACACGGCGGCCAGCACAACCATGGAAAGCAATCCAAGCGCCACACCCGCGGTGGTCCACGCCACCGGGGAAACCTTGACCGGATTGATCCACGACGTGGATGCGAGGATTTGGTTGGCAGTCCCAAGCAATGGCCGCAGCGTGCCGCCGGCGATTTTGCCGAACACGCTGTAGGGATCGAGAAACGCGAGCGGCACGGCGGTTCCGGCGATCAAGCCGACGGCGCAGATGGCCACTGCCGCGCCACGAAGCCACGGCCGGCCGGGATGATGGGGCAGCCGGCGTTTTTTCCCGGTGCGCCCGGCGAGCCATGCGGAGAAATCCATCAACACGCCCAGCGGACAAAGCATCGCACAATACACTCTGCCGAAACACAGCGTGAGCACGATCACCGCGATACAGCCTGCGGCCAACCATCCGCCGCCTGTCAGCAAGGCCGACAGCGATGGTGCGAACTGCGGCCAAACAATCGTCCGCGCCATGCCGACACCGAGCCAGTTGCCGATATCGGCGAAGGCCAGCGCGCAGCCCGCCAGCACCAGACCGCCCACCACGAAACGCACGAGGCGGTAGGTCCGCGCGTTCATGCGCCGAGCGTGATGCGGCGGATTCTGACTTTCGCCAGATCCGCCTCACCGGCGCCCATCTCGCCGGCGATTTTGATGAAGCCGATATCCGACGGTTCCTTTCCGAAGAGCTTCGCCGCCGCGGCGTCGAGCGCCACCATGTCGGTGCCGAGCATCTGGTAGCGGGCGATCTCGCCATCCTCCTTCGCGCGGCCCTGCGGGCCGTTTTTGCGCAGGATGCGATAGGCGTCGATGATGTTGAGGTCCGGCTTGCGCGGGGCGAAACAAAGGTCGGCGATGCACTGGTCCAGGCCGTTTTTGTGGAAGAAACGGCGGTCCCAGACGCAGCCCATCAGGTTCTTCATGCAAAGCGTGAGCTTCGCGCCACCATGATGCTTGAGCACCGGAACATTGATGAACACATCGCTATCGAGCATCTCCTTGTGGACGAGCGCTTTTTTCAACGTCTTCGCCTTCGGCAATTCCACTTCACGATAGGCGTTTTCAAAATTGCCGGAAACCATCACTCCGCCCGCGTCCTCCACGGCCTTGGCGATGCCGCTGGTCTTGTAGCTGCGCTCCCAATTGTGGCAGGTGTGGTCGAACACCGTGACCTTCGAGGCGCCGGCCTGCAGGCAGTGACGGACGATGGCCGCCACCAGTTCGGGATTCGTGTTGGCCGGGATTTCCGGCGGCTGGTCCCATGCGATGTTGGGCTTCACGACCACGCTGCGGCCCTTCTTCACAAATGCCTTCATGCCGCCGAGCGCGGCGATGCCGGCCTCGAACATCTCCACTGGTCCGCCATTGCGCACCGCCACCATGTCCCACGGACCATCCCCTCCGGATTCAGGAGCGGCGAAGAGCGGATTCTGCCAGGAAATCACCGCCGCTGCCGCAGCGGTTCCCTCGATGAAATGACGGCGTGAGATGGGTTTCATGGCGATGGTTTTGTTAGAAAATACCGATCAGTGAGGCGACCCCGGCCGTGATCATGAAGCATCCCGCCACCCGGATGGCCATCAAGGGATGGGCGGTCCGTGAAATCGCGTGCTGCAGGAATCCGCCCGCTCCGAGCAACAGCGTGGTGGAGACGAGCAGTCCGGCGGCATAAGTCGCGAAAGAAACGCCCGGCAAAGCCTCCGCGCCGTGGGCAAGACCGTGGACCAGCCCGCCGGCCACGGCCACCATGCTGAGCATGCCAAGTCCCCTCAGCCGATCCCGGATCATCGCGCCACCGGCTGCCAGAATGGTGAGGGAGATCGCGATCTCCAAGCCTGTGCCGCCGCTGATCCAGCGGCCGCAAAGCGCGCCGGCCGCAAGCGCGGCAAGGAACGCAAGTGCCGGGGTTTTGGCGCGCGGCGCGCCGAGCGAGAACGCCAGCCAGCCCATCGCGAGCGCCAGCAGCATGTGGTCCATGCCCGACAATGGGTGGAGGAAACCGGATGCCAGCGATGGCAGCGCGCCGCCATTTCCGTGATGCCCGGGATGCGCCATCGCAACGGCGGGCAGGGAAACGACGATTGCGGAGGCCCATGCGGCCGCTGTTTTCAGGGAGTGGGATTGATCGATGTTTTTCATAATGGTCGGTTCTCGATATCAGGCGGGACGTCATCGCATCCAGCATGGAAATTTCCCCGTCCCATGCTCCGGATGCCAACCTAGGAGCCCGTTGTCGATCCGCAAGCGGGTGAGGAAATCCGCACGCGATTTGCAAATCCATGCGCACCTGCCACGCCGCATGACCCTGCGAACCATCGATGCGGCCGCACGGATCATCCGCACCGCTCTTCAAAGCAGGTTCCCCCGTCGCCTGTTCCGTAGTGCCCGATCATGTGGTCCATGTCCTTGTCGCCGCGGCCACCGGGCTTGACGGGCGAGGTGCGCTCGCCGGTGGGCTTGAGGTCGCCGCGTTTCGGATAGATCCGGGTCTTGCCGGGCATGACACGAAACCGGGCGGTCGTCTGGCGGGTTGCCCGCACGGTGGGGTCACCGGGTTTCAGGCTGACGATCCCAGAGCCTCCAGTTCCTCCCAGCGTTCGTAGAGGCGTGCGACGGCGTTTCTCGCCGCAGCCAGGTTTTCCACCAGCGCGGGGATTTCCGCATAGTTCGCCGCCTGGAATTCCGGATCGTTGAGCCGCACTTCCAACATCTCCACCTCTTGCTCGGCGGCGAGGATGGTGCTCTCGATGCCTTCCAACTCGCCGCGTTCCTTGAGCGTGAGTTTGCGTGGTTTCACGGGTGCGGACAGCTTGCGGCGGCTCTCGGCCTCGCGCGCCGCGGCCGTCGCCCGGGCGCGCTCCGCCGCCTCGCGGGCATGGCGCTTTTCGAGGTAATAGGAATAGTTTCCGGGCTGCACGATGATGCCGTTTTCCTCGAAGGCGATGATTTGGTCGCAGATGCGGTCGAGGAAGTAGCGGTCGTGGGAAACGCAGATCACCGAGCCCTCGAAATCCGCAAGCGCCTCCTCCAGCATGCGCAGCGAGGGCAGGTCGAGGTCGTTGGTCGGCTCGTCGAGCACGATGAGGTTGCCGCCGTTCTTGAGCACCTTGGCAAGCATCAGCCGTGCGCGTTCTCCACCTGATAGAAGATCGACCCGTTCGTTGATGCGCTGGTCGTTGAAGAGGAAGCGTCGCAGGTAGGCGCGCGCGCCCAGCGGCTGGTCGCCGAACATCAGCTTCTCGTTGCCGTCGGAAACCTCGTCCAACAACGAGCCGGTGCCATCGAGCTGCATGCGCGTCTGGTCGATGTAGTTCACCTTCACGCGTTTGCCGATCACGGCGCCGCCTTCGCTTGGCGGGATTTGTCCGAGGCATAACTTCAGCAAGGTGGTCTTGCCCACGCCGTTGCGGCCGACGATGCCGGTGCATTGGCCGGGGCGCAGCGTGAGCGTGAGGTGGCGGAACAACCAGCGCGGATGCGCCGCGGTGCCGACGTTCACGCCGGCGTCATCCAACTCGACCACAATATCCCCGAGCTGCGGCGGGGGAGGGATCAGCAGATCCATCTCGCGTTCCTCGGGCGGCGCCTCGATGCCCTCGATCTCATAAAACTTGTCCAGGCGGTGGCGCGATTTCGTGCCGCGCGCCTTCACGCCGGAGCGCACCCATTCCAACTCCTCGCGCAGGAACCGCTGGCGGCGGCGCTCGGTTTGTTCCGAGATTTGCTTTCTAACCGCCTTGGCTTCCAGGAACGCCGTGTAGTTTCCCGGATGGGAAAAGGCGCGGCCTTCGTCGATCTCGATGATGCGCGTGGCGATCACGTCGAGGAAATAGCGGTCGTGGGTGACGAAGATCACCGCGCCGGGAAAGCCGCGCAGGCAATCCTCCAGCCACGAGATGGATTCGGCATCGAGGTGGTTGGTCGGTTCGTCCAGCAGCAGCAGGTCCGGCTGGCAGGCCAGCGCGCGGCAGAGGGCGACGCGGCGTTTCTCGCCGCCGGAAAGCGGCGCGGTGGGCGCATCCAGCGGCGGCGCGCCGAGTGCGCTGGCGGTGGATTTGATGCGGCTTTCCAGGTTCCATCCGTCGGCGTGGTCGATGAGGTGCGGCAAATCCGCGAGTTCCGCCTCGCTGCCGTCGCCATTTTCATAGCGGCGGATGGCTTCGACGATGTCCGCGGCCCCGGCGGCGATGTTTTCGCCCACACTCAGTTCCGTATTGAGCTCGAATTCCTGCGGCAGATAGCCGATCCGCAGTGCCCGCCGGACGGCGATTTCGCCCGAATCCGCCGCGTTTTGCCCACTGAGGATCTTCAAGAGCGAGGTCTTGCCACAGCCGTTGCGGCCGACCATGCCGATCTTCTCACCCGCGCCGACGGCAAGCGTCACGCCATCCAGCAGGGTTTGGTAACCGTAGGTCAGGCGGATTTCGGTGGCGGAGATCAGGGCGGACATGTGCGGCTGGATTTGGCCGATCAGCCGCCTGCCGTCCATCGCCGATCTCTATTTGCCTCCAGCTTTCTCGCAGCGGTGCATTTTTCCAAAAATTTTGGGATTGACGTGCAGTCAGGTGCTTGGTTCCCTCCCTTTGTTGCGACTGCGTCTCATTAAGATTTAAGCATGAAATTGACTCGATTTGGCCCTCTTGCCGCCGTGGTTTCTCTGGCGGGCATGGTGTTTCCGCTGACTTGCTCCGCCCAGGACTTGCACAAAACCCTGGATGCGCTGGTGGTGACCGCGGAGTCCGAGGCGGATGAGACCAACCCGCAGGGCTGGCTGCCGGACGTGACCGGCGCGACGATTTTCGCCGGCAAGAAAACGGCGGTGATTGATCTGGATGCCCAGGCGCGGAATGTCGGAAACAACTACCGTCAGGCGCTCTCACAGACGCCCAGTCTGCTGCTCGCGGAGGAGTCCTCACCGCTGGTCAGCATCGGCTACCGCGGGCTGAATCCCCACCGGGCGCAATTCACGCAGGTTCTGCGCGACGGCATCCCGATCCATGCCGACCAGTTCGGTTATCCGGAAGCCTACTACACCCCGCCGCTCGACACGGTGGACCGCATCGAGTTCGTCCACGGCGGGGCGGCCCTCTTGTATGGGCCGCAACCGGGAGGTGCCTTGAATTACATCACCCACCGTCCGCGCGCCGACAAGCCGTTCTCGCTGCGCACCCAGCAAGTCGTGGGCAGTGATGATCTTTACGCCACCTTCTCCTCGACCGATGGCACGGTGGGGAAACTCGGCTACTACCTTTATTTCAATCACCGCGAGAGCGAAGGCTTCCGCTCCGCCAACAGCGACTACGATCTCAACAACGGCGCCATCAAACTGCTCTACTCCCTCGACAACGGGGGGACGATCCTCTTCAACGCGGACACTTATGAGGAAAATCACGGCGAACCCGGTGGCCTCAGTGTCGCCGACTTCAACGCGGGCATTCTCACGGCCACTCGCTTGAACGACCGCTTCTCGCTGGACCGGGATTCCGTTTCCGTGACTTACGAGATCGAACCGACGCCCGATTCCTTCTTCACCGCCACCGCCTGGTGGACCGATTACACGCGTTACAGCAGGCGCCAGTCGGGCGGTGGATTCGGCATTCCGGCCAATGGCGCCACGAACAGCATCGAGAACCAGAAGTTCGAGACGCTCGGATTGGTCAGCCGCTACCGTTTCAACTGGGGCAGTGAATCGCAACACGCCTTCACCGCCGGCATCCAGATCTATCATGTCGATTCCCCGCGCACGGACGAGGTGGGTGCCACGCCATCCGCCTCATCGGGAGCCTTGGCGCGCGTCTCGGACCGCGAGGTGTTTTATGTTCCGGTGTTCATGGAAAACCGCTTCAAATTCGGGGATTTGTCGCTCACGCCCGGCCTGCGTATCGAAAACTTCAGCCAGGATGTGGAAACCCGGTTCATTGATCCGGTGCGCGCGCCCCGCGAGCGCGATGAGGACGGCCCCGTGGTGCTCGGCGGCTTGGGCATCGAATATGCGACGGATGAAAACTCGGCGGTTTACGCCAACGTTTCGCAATCCTACCGCCCCGTCATCTTCACTGAAGCCGTGCCCACCGGCGGCGGACAGATCGTGCCGAACGACCTGGAGGAAGGCGAGGCCATCGAATACGAACTGGGCTACCGCAGCCGCGCCACCGAGTGGCTGACCTTCGATACCAGCGTTTTCCTGCTCTCGTTCAAGGACCAGATCGGCACGCTTGGCAATACGACCGCCAATGTCGGCGACTCGATCCACAAGGGAATCGATCTTTCCGCCAACACCGACCTGCTCGGCCTGATGGCCGGGACCGATCGCTACGGCGTGCTCGACTGGTATCTGAACGCCACCCTGCTTGACGCCGAATTCACCGACGGCCCGGCCGACGGCAGGACGCCCCAATACGCGCCGGATTACATTATCCGCACGGGTTTCAATTACCAGTATGAGGACAAGATCAAAGTAAGCCTCGGCGGCACTTTCCTCGACAATCACTTCGCCAACGACACCAACACCCCCAACTTCGCCGTGCCCGCCTACATGGTCTGGGACCTCACGGCGGAATGCAAAATCCACGAAAACCTGCGCCTGATCGCCGGAATCAACAACCTCTTCGACGAGAGTTATTTCGCCCGCGTCCGCAACGACGGAATTGATCCCGCCAACGGCAGGAATTACTATGTCGGCGCGTCACTGGAATTCTGAGGACTTTCCAAACGGCCATTCCGCTGCTTCGTTTCCCACCCGCGCCACCCATGCAATCCCTGATCCACTCGCTCAACATCGGCACGCTCGCCACCTGGCTGAGTGTCGCCGGTTTCGGCACCGTGGGCGTGGTGGTTCCGCAGTGGCAGGCGGTTCCCGCCCCTGTCGTTGCCAAGGAAACCCGCTTGTTTGACGAGGATTTCACGCTCGGTGATCCCGGGACACCCGAGAGTGAAGGGGAGGCTGCGGACAGCGTTGCGCCGCAATTCACCGAGAGCCAGCCCGATACCCTGCCTGCGCCGCCCGATCTGCCACCCTTGGCGGAATTCGAGCCCTTGCCTGAAGTTCCCGACCTGCCGCCCGCTGCCGCCCGAGCCGCGGACCTCCTGCCGAAGGCCCGCTCCGAAGCAGGCCGGTCCGCAGTTGGCAGGAGTTCCGCCTCCACCGCGTCCCGGTCCGGGTCATCCCGCCCGACAGGCAATCTCAAAACCGGAGGCTCGGGCGGCAGTGGCGGTCTCTCGGAATCCGCCCGCCTCGCCGCCGGCCGGATGCCCGCGCCGTCCTATCCCGCCGAGTGCCGCCGCAAGGGCCAGACCGGCACGGTGGTCGTCGAGTTCACGGTGGATTCCAGCGGACGGGTGATTGCCGCCCATGCGAAATCCGAGTCGCCATGGCCCCTGCTCAACCACGAGGCCGTGCGCACCGTGCGCCGCTGGAAATTCCCGCCCGGCGGCATCATGAAACTCCAGCGCCCGATCGTCTTCCAACTCCGTTAGAAACTCCGTGCTCGCAAACATCGTTGTCGAAACCTTCGTCGAGGGCGGCTGGGTCATGTGGCCCATCCTCGCCACTTTTTTCCTCGCCCTCTGCGTGATCCTCGACCGCGCCGTCTGGTGGCTGCGCCTCAAAGCCACCCTCCAGCCCGCAAAGCAGGAGCAGGCGCGCAGCGCCATCGGCACCGGTGATTTCGCCGCCGCCTGGAGCCTCACCCGCAACACGCCGGATCCCTACCTGAAAAACCTCGCCGAGGGCATGGCCCACGCACACACCTCGATGCTTGCCGCGATGCAGCTCGACGCCACCCATCTCATCGAGAAATCCGAAGCCCGCATGTGGGTCATCAGCACCATGATCACACTGGCTCCGCTGTTGGGATTGTTCGGCACGGTCGTCGGCATCATGGGCTCGTTCTCATTCGTCGGTGACGAGCAACTCGCCGCCACCAAGGTTTCCGGCGGCATCGCCGAAGCCCTCATCGCCACCGCCGCCGGCATCGGCATCGCCATCATGAGCCTGCTGCCCTACAACTTCTACCGCAAGCGCGTGGCCATGCTGCGCGGTTCGCTCGAACGCTGGATCAACCACTCCGAACTGCTGTTCAAATCCGCCAGGGAACACGGCCACGACATCGAGGCCTTCGCTTCCAAACTCCGCACGCGCTGATGCCCGTCCAACTCCACAGCCGCACCGGCGATGACGAAGGCGACGAGGCCCGCATCGAGGTCATCCCGCTGATTGACATCATGTTCTTCCTGCTCGCGGCCTTCATGCTCGTGAGCCTGAGCATGACCCACCTCCAGCGCGTGCCCATCAACCTGCCCGAGGCCTCCACCGGCATCCCGGACAGCAAGACCCCGCCGTACCAAATCGCCATCGACGTCAATGGCGTGACCACATGGGACGGTAAAATCGTCACCCCCTCGGAAATCACCGCGCGCCTCAGGGCGGCGGCCGCGCCCGCGGAATCCCGCGTTCTCATCTCCGCCGATGAAGAGGCGCGCCACAAACAGGTGCTCGGCGTGCTCAACGCCGTGCGCGAGGCCGGCGTGGAGAAAGTCAGCTTCGAAACCAGCGACTGAATGAATTCCCGCGTCCTGCCCGTGCTCAACCTGATCGGCTGCCTCGCCCTGACCGGCCTGGTTGTGGTCCAGTGGCGCAGGGAGCACATCACGGATGCCGTCGCCGCCGGTTTGAGGCGGGAACTTGCCACCGCACGGCAAGAGATCGCGGAGGCAGCCAGACAACGCACCACACTGGAACGCGACATCG
>JALOUA010000082.1 GCA_025457625.1 Akkermansiaceae bacterium | reverse complement strand
AACTACCGGCGGCGGGAACGATGTCGCGGTCAATCACGAACGACTGGTCCGAGAAGACCGAAAATGGAAAGGCGAGCTGGAACGCTTTCGAACCGCTGCGGAAAAGGCCGCTCTGGCGCAGCTCATAGCCTGCGGAAATGCCGGAGGAGACGCGCGGCGCGGGTGCGTCCTCCGCCCCTTCAAGCCAGGTGGAAGGATTCACGGCCGCCACATCGAGTTCGTACGAGTCCGCCTGTTCGATGGCGTTGAAGGCATAAAGCCCGCCCGTGGCAGGCGGGTTGGCACTGCCCGCGATGGTGATCTCATCCCCCAGGATGTCCGGATTGAAAACCCTCACCGTATAACTTTTGGATGTCGGGACGCCGGGCCCCTTGATGCCGGTCACGTTGACGACGTATGGAAGATCGGCCGTGACGTTTCCCGGCAGTGAGGCGGGCTCCCAGACGAGGGTGTTGTCGCCATAGCCGTTGTTGTTTCTGGAGACCACCGTGACCGCCACCGTCGTGCCATTGAGACTCATGCTGACCGCGGCAGTGGTGAAATCCGCTCCTGGATAGGAGAGCGACCAGCGCGCGGGCAGCACTGGGGCCGGGGTGTATCCCTCATTCGGCCAAGCCACGAATTTCGCAGGAGGCGCGGGATTGAAATCCCCGATCACCCACAGGCTGTTGCTGGATTTGTAAACACCGCTTTGCGGGATGTCTCCGGTGGCCATCTCGCGGGCACCCGGGTAAAGCAGCCAACGGCGGTGACCCACGATCTGGTTGCCGGCACCCGTGTCGAGCATGTAGCCATCCACCGCCGCCGGCCCGTAATACCCGAGCGCCAGATTGGAGAATGTCGCGGCCTCCCTGCCTTCGGCGGTGTAGAAAATCCACGAGGTCGGCGGATAGTGATTCAGGCTGTTGTTGGCCGACATCATCAGCGCGGCCTTCTGGCATTTGGCGGATTTGGCCGTGTTGAAGACGATGTCGGCGGGCAATCCGGCCAAGGCACGATAATAATTCACCCGTCGGCGCACGTCCTCCTTGAATGCCTGTGCCGTCGTCCCGGCATTTCCCGAGGAAATATCGCCCGTCCAGGCGAGATTGGCCGCATAATCCTGCGATGCCTGGTAAACGCTGTGGTGAAATGCCAGCACGTCGCGGCGGTTCGCCAGATCCACGGAAAATCCAGCCGCAGCCACTGGCGTGCCAATGCCGGGCTGCCACGCATGCACGACCATGCAGCAACCAGCAGACAGCAAAAGCTGACGGCTGATTTGAAAAAACCGGGAGCAGCAAGGGATCAGCACGCCGAAATTTTTAAAAAACCGGCGTCGGTTTACCAAATTTCAGCTTAAGGTCAAACTAAAGAGAAATTTTAGGGATCTTTTGCAAATTTCAGGCCAAAAACGGATTATGGGCCGTTTCGCGACCGATGGTGGTGGCCGGGCCATGACCGGAGAGCACCCGGGTATCGGCTGGCAGGGAGAGGAGGTGACGGGAAATTCCCTCCAGCAACTGGCGGGTGCTGCCTCCCGGAAGATCCGTCCGGCCGATGGAACCGGCAAACAAGGTGTCGCCGGAGAAAACCAGTTTTTCGGCGGGCAGATGGAAAATCACCGAATCGGCGGCATGACCCGGCAGATGGGCCAGCAGTATTTCCTTTCCGGCGATATTCAGCGGCTGAGCCATCTGGAAGAGCGAGTCGATCCGATAGGGTTCCACCGCGATGGGCATGCCCCAGGCGCGGGCGGCGGCCTCGAGCGTGAGTTCCTGCGAATAGGGCGCGAAGGCGTGGAGCCGCGCTCCCCCACCCTGCAGGGCGGCGGCATCCATCACGTGGTCGTAGTGCTGATGGGTGAGCAGCACGTCATCAACACGCACGCCGGTTTGCGCCAACCAGTCCGCAACACCCTCCGGAGCGTCGATGAGCAGGTTGCCAGCGGGTGTTTCGACCAGATAGCCGTTGGTTTGCGTGAACCCGCCGGTGTAAGTGGTGGTTTTCATATCATGTCACGGGTAACGCGGTAGGCCGCGGCACAGCGCGGACATTGGATGCGGATGGTGTCGGCATCCTCGAAGAGTTCGTCGAGCCGCTCGCGCCAGCCGCCGAGCACCGGCAGGATCCTGTCGAGCGTGCAATCGCAGTGAAAGCGGAGACGGCGCGTTTCCAGCAGCCGGGTTTCCTCCGTCGCATCGATGTGCGGGACCGCATCGGCGTCGAGCGCGTCGAACCATGCCATGTCGCAATCCGGCTGGGCGGCCACCAGTGCGAAGACGTCATCCTCGAAGCGGAAGGCGCGGGCCGGGCGCTGTTCGGACTGGTCGTAGTATTGCGAGATCCATGCCAGCGGGTCCTTGCCCACCACCTCCAACATCGAGGTGCGGGGTTCGTCCATGCGCGGTGCGGTGGTTTGCGCATAGAGGAAATTCCGGTCCGGCTCCCGCACGTCCTCGGTGAAGATGCGGCCGGTGAGCGCCTCGGATACCGATCCGCCGGTGACGAAAAGGTTCACGCGCGGCGCGCGCAGGTTGACCGTCCAGGCGATCGTTTCCGCCCACGGCCGCGCCACGAGGTGGAGCCCCAGCATTGCCAGCGCGTCCTTGAACATCTCATCGAGCTCCGGCGCGTGCCGGATGCCGTGCTGCATCAGATGCAGGTAAAAATCGGTGAAAACCGGCGTGAACCGCCCGCGCAGCAGCAATGCGTTGCGCTCCCGGATGAAAACGGACTCGATGGTGGTGAAATCTTCGACGGGCTGCATGTCTATTGGGGAAATTCCCGGCGCTCCCGGATTCCGGGCGTCCGCGCCCACAGGCAATCACAGCGATCCGACGCGCGCCACCGGGAAATGGGCAGGGCCGCGCCGCGTTGGAAATAGCGCGAGATTTTCCACCATCCGCCAGCTTGCAGGTCGGAAAAATCCCGTTATGCTCCAGCCATGTTTGCAGAAACATTTCATCTCGCCCAAGTCGCCCAAGCCCCCTTGGGCATATCACCCCTGTTCTGGCTCATCATCGGTGCCAGTTTCCTGGCCAGCATGCTCATCAGCGGCATGCTCAAGCGCCGCTTCAGCGAGTATTCGCAGATCCCCCTGTCCTTGACCGGCGCACAGGTTGCCGAACTCATGCTGCGGCAGAACGGAATCAACGATGTGAAGGTCATCAGCGTGCCCGGCCAACTCACCGATCACTACGACCCGGTGAAAAAGACCGTCAATCTCAGCGAACCGGTCTATCACGTCAACTCGGTGGCCGCAGCCGCCGTAGCCGCCCATGAATGCGGCCACGCGCTGCAGCACCAACAGGCATACAGCTGGCTTACCATGCGCTCGAAAATGGTGCCGGCCGTCCAGTTCTCCAGCAAAATGCTCAATTACCTGATGATCGCCGGCTTGCTCGGCGTCGGTCTGATGCAGAATACCACCGTGTTGTGGCTGTGGGTCGGACTGTTCGCCGTGACGACCCTGTTCTCGTTTGTGACGCTGCCCGTGGAATTCGACGCCAGCAAGCGCGCCATGGTCTGGCTGGAACGCAGCGGCCTGGCCGCCAGCATGGAGCACGAAAAAGCCAAAAACGCGCTGTTCTGGGCCGCCATGACCTACGTGGCCGCCGCCGTGGGCTCACTGGCGCAACTGCTCTATTTCCTGATGATGGCGCTCAACCGCCGGTAATGAGCCGGGATTTCCCAAGCCGCCACCCTTGCACGGGCGGCGGCTCCATTGCACCCAATCCGGTCTTGGGGCTTGACACAGCCCCCTCGCACTGGTTGCCTGCGGCGTCCGGCATCTGATATCCAATCACTTGCCGCCTGCCGGGCAACAAGCATCCGCGCCACGCGCCCCGCTCGCCGGGCCGCCTCACCTCCACCCCGAAATTCCACCTTCGCCCTCATGGACTGGACCTCTCCGATTTGGTATGCCTCCTACATCATCGTGCTGCTCGGCCTCGCCGGCTATGGCTCGCACCGGCTGACGATTGTTTTCCTGTATTGGAAGCATGCCCGCAAGCGTCCGAATCCGCTCTCGCATTTCGAGGATCTGCCGATGGTCACCGTGCAACTCCCGGTGTTCAACGAGATGCATGTGGTGGACCGCCTGCTCGAGTCGGTGTCGAAGCTGGATTACCCGCAGGACAAGCTGCAGATCCAACTGCTCGACGACTCGACGGATGAAACGGTGGACATCTGCCGCGCCGGCATCGGGCGCCTGAAGGCCCGTGGTTTCGATGCCGAGCACATCCACCGCACGGACCGCACCGGATTCAAGGCCGGCGCCCTGGAAAACGGCACCCGTTTCGCCAAGGGCGAATACCTGCTGATTCTGGACGCCGACTTCGTCCCCAACCCGGACCTGCTGCAGAAAACCATCCACTACTTCACGGATGACAAGATCGGCATGATCCAGACGCGCTGGGGCCATCTCAACCGCACCTTCAACGTGCTCACCCGCATCCAGGCGATGTTCCTCGACGGCCACCTCGAACTCGAGCAAACCGCGCGCAACCGCTCCGGCCGCTTCTTCACCTTCAACGGCACCGGCGGCATCTGGCGCAAATCCTGCATCGCCGACGCCGGCGGCTGGGAACACGACACGCTCACCGAGGACATGGACCTCAGCTACCGCGCCCAGCTCAACGGCTGGCGCTTCATTTTCCTCAACGACGTGGAAACCCCGGCCGAACTGCCGGTGGACATGGACGGCTTCAAGAGCCAGCAACACCGCTGGACCAAGGGTTCGATCCAGGTTTGCAAGAAGGTGCTGCCGGCCATCTGGCGCGCCGACGTGCCGCTTTTCATCAAGCTGGAGGCCACCGCCCACCTCACTTCCAACTTCGCCTACCTGCTGCTCATCTGCCTGTGCTTCCTGATCTATCCTAACCAACAGTGGCAACCCGATTTCGGCAAACTGACCTATTACATCATCAACGTCCCGATCTTCTTCTTCGCCTCGGTGTCGGTGATCGTGTTTTACATGGTTTCCCAAAAGGCCCTGCGCCCCGGCTCGTGGTGGCGGGAAATCCCCTACCTGCCGCTGCTGCTCGCGCTGGGCATCGGGATGTCCATCAGCAATGCCAAGGCCGTGATCGAGGCGCTGTTCAACCACCAGTCCGCCTTCGTGCGCACGCCGAAATACGGCATCGGCCAGGCCAAACGCAGCGATTGGAAAAACAGCAGCTACAAGGCCATCAAGACGCTCACGCCCTTGGTGGAACTGCTGTTCGGTTTCTTCTTCCTGTTCGTGGTGGTGGATGCGGCGATGCGCGACAGTTGGGCTTCCGCGATCCTGCTGCTGCCCTTCCCGGTCGGCTTCTTCTACACCTCGCTTTGCTCGCTTTCCCGCATGCTGCCATCCACCTCGGGCGCACCCGCGCCCAAGCTCGCGAACCGCAACCATCCGTGAGGAAACCATGACCGGACAGAAGACTCCGCGCGCCCTTCTCCTCCCCACATTGCTGGGCCTGCTTGCGGCCTTTGGCCTCAGCAGTTGCGGCAACAGCTCCTTCTTCGGCCGCGACACGCGACACAAGATGATCGTCAGCGTGACCGACCAGAAAATGCTGCTCGTCAAAGACGGCGAGCCGGTCAAAACCTACAAGATCTCCACCTCCAAATACGGCACCGGAGACAAGCCCGGCAGCAACCGCACGCCGCTCGGCCACCTTAGGGTGGCCAAAAAAATCGGCAACACCGCGCCGCAGGGTGCGGTCTTCAAGAGCCGCCGCCCCACCGGCGAGATCCTCAAGCCGAACTCGCCCGGCCGCGATCCGGTCGTCACCCGCATCCTCTGGCTCAATGGTCTCGAGGAACGCAACCGCAACGCCTTCAGACGCACGATCTACATCCACGGCACCCCCGAGGAGAACCGGCTCGGACATCCCGCATCCTATGGCTGCATCCGCATGTCCAGCCGCGACGTGGTCGATCTCTACAACCGCATCGGCTACGGCGCGGATGTCTTCATCATCCGCGGCCCGATCCAGGACGGCCGTCGCAACGGCCAGTCCACCGCCTCCACCAGCCGCAATGGCGGCAGATACCGCAGTTGAACGCATGCAAACTTGTCTTGCCTCGCCCGTTCCGAGTCGCCAACGATCCGCGCCGTGACGCAGCACCGCACCGACGACCTCCGGATCACCGGCCTCAACCCGCTCATTTCGCCCGCGGTCCTGGCCTATTACCTGCCACTCACCGAGCAGGCCTCCGAACTTGTCGCCGGCGCACGCGCCGAGGTGGATGCCATCCTGCGCCGCCAAGACGACCGCCTGCTCGCCGTGGTCGGCCCCTGCTCGATTCATGACGCCGACGCCGCGCTCGAATACGCCGCCAGGCTGAAAACCGAGGCCCGGCGCCTCAAGGATGACGTCCTGGTGATCATGCGCGTTTATTTCGAAAAACCACGCACCACCGTCGGCTGGAAGGGCTTGATCAATGATCCGGGGCTGGACGACTCGTTCGATATCAACCGCGGCCTGCGCGTCGCCCGCGGCCTGCTGCTCGACCTCGCCAACATGGGCGTGCCGGCCGGCACCGAATTCCTCGACACCATCTCGCCGCAATACATCGCCGACCTCATCGCCTGGGGCGCCATCGGCGCGCGCACCACCGAATCGCAAATCCACCGCGAACTCGCCTCCGGCCTGTCCATGCCCGTCGGCTTCAAGAACGGCACCGGCGGCTCCATCCAGATCGCCATCGACGCCATCCAGTCCGCCTCGCGCCCGCACCATTTCCTCTCCGTCACCAAACAAGGCGTCTCGGCCATTGTTTCCACCTCCGGCAACGAATCGTGCCATCTCATCCTGCGCGGCGGCAAAACCGGCGCGAACTACGAAAAACCGTCCATCGACGAGGCCGCCGTCATGCTGCGCGAGCAAGGGCTCGTCGAGTCCGTCATGGTCGATTGCTCGCACGGCAATTCCCTCAAGGATTTCCGCAACCAGCCGCTCGTCGCCCGCAATCTCGCCAACCAGATCGCCGCCGGTTGCCATGTCATCACCTCGGTGATGATCGAGTCCAACCTCGTCGAGGGAAACCAGAAACTCGGCAGCGCTCCCGCAGCCCTCACCCATGGCCAGTCGATCACCGACGCCTGCCTCGGCTGGGACGACACCGTGGCCACCCTCGATCTGCTCGCAGAGGCCGTCCGCAAACGGCGTCACTCAGGAAGCTGAATCCGGAAATTTTTTCCGAATTTCCCGACCTTTTCACCCCAGTCGGCAAAAACGGGGCTTTTTTCCTTGTCGAATCCGCGCCGTTTGCTTTCCTCGCCGGGAATTTTCATCTGTCGGACGCAAAAATCCCGGTGCTTCGGCACACCATCCGCTACATCCGACGGATCATCCCATCCCTTGACACACATGCTTTTCCCTGACGACCCGACCGCAACGCCCCCCCAGCAATCACAACTCACCCGCCGCCGCGGGGTTCTGGGCACGCTCGGTCTCGCCGGACTGGGCGTGATCGCGGGTTCTGGTTCCGCCGGGGCCTTCACCCCTGCCAAAAAGGGCAACGCAATGCCCAGGGTTTCCGTTCCCACCTCCAACGCCGCCCAGAGCGTGCCGAATCGTGTCATTCCCTACGTGGCCGCGCCGGATCTTCCCGAGGAATGGCTCGCCGCCCATGGCAGGACGGCCAATGAATACCTCCGCTATCTCAACAGCCTCGGCTTGCGCCGCATCAGTCCGAGCGAAGTGGTCGCCTCCCATGCCAAGAACCGGGGTTCGGTATGGAACACACTGCCCCCCAAGACCTGGTGGCGGCGGATGGGCTACACCCTGCGCGTCGTCGAGCGCATCGCACTCGAAATGAACGTCTCCCGCGTCGAAGTCATCTCCGCCTACCGCTCACCTGCCTACAACTCGCGTTGTGGCGGACGGAGCGGCTCATGGCATCAGGCCAATGTCGCACTGGACGTCCGTTTCCCGGTGCGCGCCTCCAAGGTCACCGCCACCGCCCGCGAACTCCGCGACCTCGGACTCTTCAAGGGCGGCGTGGGTGGTTACTGGAATTTCACCCACATCGACTGCCGCGGGCAGAACATCAATTGGTAGCGGGATTTTCCGGGTCATCCACTGACCGGACCTCTGATGGCAGGCAGGGAGATTTCCCCGTCCCGGGCTTGATCTTGAATGCGTGCGGACCTCCAATGGTCCGGCCACCCCATCACGACCATGAAACTCGAAACCCAATGCCTGCACGCCGGGTATCACTCGGATCCCGCCACCCATGCCTGCGCGGTTCCGGTTTACCGCACCGCATCCTACGTCTTCGACAGCACCGAACACGCCGCCAATCTGTTCGCCCTGCGCGAACTCGGGAACATCTACACCCGCCTGATGAACCCCACCCACGACGTGTTGGAACAACGCGTCGCCGCGCTCGAAGGCGGAGCCGCCGGGCTGGCCATCGCCTCCGGCACCTCGGCGATTTTCTACTCCATCATCAACCTCGCGCAGACCGGCGACAACATCATCTCCGCCCGCAACCTCTACGGCGGCACCTACACGCAGTTCAAGGACATCCTCCCCGCGCTTGGCATCGAGGTGCGCTTCGTGGATTCCAACGATCCCGCCAACTTCGCCGCCGCGGCTGATGACAAAACCCGCGCGTTTTTCTGCGAGTCGGTCTCCAATCCCGCGTTGGAAATTTCCGACCTCGAGGCCATCGCACAGAGCGCCCATGCGCTCGGACTGCCGCTGATCGTCGATTCCACCTTCTCCACGCCTTATCTCACCCGGCCCATCGACTTCGGTGCGGACATCGTCGTCCACTCGCTCACCAAGTGGCTGGGCGGCCATGGCACCGGCATCGGCGGCATCGTCATCGACTCCGGGAAATTCCACTGGTCCGCCGGCAAACATCCGCTCTTCGACCAGCCGGACAATTCCTATCACGGCCTGCGCTGGGGCCACGACCTGCCCGCGCCGCTCGCACCACTCGCCTACATCCTGCGCATGCGCACCGGCCCGCTGCGCAACCTCGGCGCCTGCCTCTCGCCCGACAACGCCTGGATCGCCCTGCAAGGCATCGAAACCCTGCCGCTGCGCATGGAACGCCATTGTGAAAACGCGCTCGCCGCCGCCAAGCACCTGCAACAACACCCGGCGGTCGAATGGGTGCGCTTTCCCGGACTGCCGGATGACCCGCAACACGCGCTCAACCACAAATACCTCAAAGGCAAAGGCGGATCGATGGTCGTCTTCGGCATCAAGGGTGGTGCCAAGGCGGGATCGAAGTTCATCGACTCGCTCAAACTCTTCAAACACCTCGCCAACGTCGGCGATGCCAAATCGCTCGCCATCCACCCGGCCACCACCACCCACTCCCAGCTCAACGAGGCACAGCAACTCGCCGCCGGCATCCCGCCCGAAATGGTCAGACTCTCGATCGGCATCGAGCACATCGACGACATCCTCGCCGATCTCGACCAGGCGCTCGCCGTGGCGGTCTGATGGTGAATCTTCCCCCGCGCGTGGATTACTCGTCGCTCATCGCCAAACGCCGCGAACGCTTTTCCGAACTGGAAGAGGCGGTCGGCGACCCGGATTTGTTCAATGATCCCCAACGCGCCACCACGATCCTGCGCGAACACCGCAAACTCCGGCAAACACTCGACCTGTGGGAAAAACTCGAAGACGCCCGACGCCAGCTCGCCGACAATCTGGAACTCGCCAAATCCGACGATCCCGAATTCCGCGCGATGGCCGCAGACGAAATCCCGCCTTTGGAGAAATCCATCGCCGCTCTAACCGAAGACCTGCAATACGCGCTGCTGCCCGCCGATCCCGACGAGGACCGCGATGCGCTCATCGAAATCCGCGCCGGTGCCGGCGGTGACGAAGCCTCGCTCTTCGCCGCCGAACTGATGCGCGCCTACCAGCGCTATGCCGACCTCCGTGGCTGGAAATGCGAGCATCTGGAAAGCAGCCCGTCGGAAGTCGGCGGTTTCAAGGAAGTGATCCTCAAGATCACCGGCGACGAGGTCTTCCGTTTCCTCAAATACGAATCCGGCGTCCACCGCGTGCAACGCGTGCCCGCCACCGAGACCCAGGGCCGCGTCCACACCTCCACCATCACCGTGGCGGTCCTGCCGGAAGCCGAGGAAGTGGATGTCGAACTCAGGCCCGACGACCTCCGCATCGAAGTCTGCCGCGCCGGCGGAGCGGGCGGCCAGCACGTCAACCGTACCGAATCCGCCGTGCAGGTCTTCCACCTCCCCACCGGCCTCTACGTCCGCTGCGAGGAAGGCCGCTCGCAGATCAAGAACAAGGAACTCGCCCTGCAAATCCTCCGCTCCAAACTCTACGAGCAAAAACTCCGCGACCAGCAGGAAACCCACTCGTCCCACCGCCGCTCGCTCATCGGCTCCGGCGACCGCTCGGAGAAAATCCGCACCTACAACTTCCCGCAGTCGCGCGTGACCGACCACCGCATCGGCCTGACCTCGCACAACCTCGCCGGCGTGATGGCCGGCGATTTCTCCGAATTCACCGCCGCCCTCCAGAAGGCCGAAATGGCCGAACGCATGAAAGATGCCTGAAAACCGCCGAACAGGAATCCTTCTCTCACACATCCCACCCCGCCGGAGCCATGGCCCGGGCCCATCGATGCTCCACTCTCACTTTCCGATTCGCTGAGACTGCGGGGACTGGTGCCATTCGAATGTCTGCGGACGGCGCCGCCTCACTTGTTGCACGTGACTTCCGCCACGGCGGCGAGGATTTCCTCGATGGCGACGAGGCGGCCGAGGCCCTCGTAACCGCAGGCAAGGGAGCCCTCGGCCGGTCCCACGAAACGACATCCGTCTGCCTTGAGGGTCTCGATGTTGCGCTGCGTGGCGGGATGCAGCCACATCTTGCCGTTCATGGCCGGGGCGATGATCACGGGCGTGGCGCGGGGCAGCGCGAGATAGACCGAGGTGAGCGGATCGGGCGCGAGGCCGTTGGCGAATTCACCTAACAGATTCGCGGTGGCGGGCGCGGCGAGGAACAGATCCGCCCGGTCGGCCAGTTCGATGTGGCCGGGTTTCCATGAGTGTTTTTCGTCTTCGAGCGAGACGAGCACCGGATTGCGCGTGAGCGTCTGGAGCGTCAGCGGCGTGACGAATTCGGTGGCGGAGCGGGTCATCACGGCAAGTTGCGAGGCGAGATCCGCGGCCTTGTAGGCGGCGATGGAACCGGAGATGCCGAGCACGATGTTCATGGGCGGATGGATTTTCTAACGGAGCATGGCCGCGGCCTTCGCCGTGACCTCGGCGAGGGCCTCGACGTCCTGCGGTGTGTTGTACAATGCGAAGGACGCGCGCACCGTGCCGGTGATGCCGAAACGGGCCATCAGCGGCTGGCAGCAATGATGCCCGGTGCGCACGGCGACACCCATCTGGTCCATCAAGGTGCCGAGGTCGTAGTGGTGGAGGCCTTCGATGTTGAAGGAAAGCGATCCCGAGCGCCCGGCCGGACCGTAGAGACGGATGCCGGGGATCGGGGAAAGCGCGCCGGCGGCTGCCTCTATCAGCTCCATTTCATGCGCGTGGATGGCCTCGACGCCGATTTCATCGACGTAGTCGATGGCCGCGGCGAGCGCGATGGCACCCTCGATGTTGGGCGTGCCGGCCTCATACTTGAAGGGCAGGTCGTTGTAGGTCGTGTGTTCGAAGCTGACTTCCTTGATCATCTCGCCGCCGCCCTGCCAGGGCGGCAGTTCGTTGAGCAGGTCCGCCCGGCCCCACAGCACGCCGATGCCGGTGGGCGCGTAGATCTTGTGGCCGGAAAACACCAGGAAATCCGCACCCAGCGCCCGCACGTCGGTCGGCAGGTGGGCGATCGATTGTGCGGCATCGATCAGCACCAGCGCGCCGGCGGACTTGGCCGCGCGGGTCATTTCCACAACCGGATTGATGGTGCCGAAGGCGTTGGAAATCGACGTGAAGGCGAGCAGTTTCACACGGCCTCCGGCGAGGATTTCGTGGAACGCCTGCTGGTCGAGCGTGCCGTCGTCATGGCAGGGAATCACCTTGAGCGCCGCTCCCGTGCGCTGGCAGAGCATTTGCCACGGGACGATGTTCGAGTGGTGTTCGAGCGCCGAAACCAGCACTTCGTCGCCACTGCCGATGCGGCCGGAGAGGGCGAGGATGTTCGAAACAAGATTGATGCCCGCCGTGGTGCCGGCAGTGAAAACCACCTCGTCGGCGGACGCCGCGTTGAGATACCGCGCGACGGTTTGGCGGGCCTTTTCAAAAGCCCCGGTGGCCATGCGGGCAAGCTGGTGCGTGCCGCGGTGGATGTTGGCATTGTAGGACTCGTAGTAATGGCGGGACGTCAGCAACACCGTCATCGGCTTCTGCGTGGTGGCCGCGTTATCCAGATAAACCAGCCGCCGTCCGTTCACCGACTGGTCGAGAATGGGAAAATCGGAAATCAGTGATTCGGTTTCGAACATGGAGCGCAAGGGGCGGCGGAGCGGCGCAAGATGACCCATGGCGATGGCTGGCGCAACCTTTGAAATTCTGAAAAAATTGTTCGCATGAACTGTATTTTCATTGCCCGAAATGCTTTCCGGCACCACGGTGGCCATGTGAAACCGCTCACCGCCCTGTTCATCGACTGCGATTCGTATTTCGCGTCAGTCGAGCAGCATCTCGATCCGGCGCTGCGCGGCCGACCGGTGGGCGTGGCACCGGTGATGGCGGAAAGCTCGTGCTGCATCGCCGCAAGCTACGAGGCCAAGGCGTTCGGCGTGAAAACCGGCACCCGCATCAGCGACGCGCGCATCCTCTGCCCGGGCATCGCCATTGTCGAATCCAAGCCCCCGGAATACGTGAAATACCATCACCGGATCATCGAGGCGGTCGAGGATTGCATCCATGTCGAGGCGGTCCTGAGCATCGATGAAATGTGGGCCTGGCTGCCCTACAACCTGCGCGAACCCGCAACCGTGGAAACCATCGGCCGCCGGATCAAGGAAACCGTGGCGCGCGAGGTTTCCCCTGTCATCAAAGTGAGCATCGGCGCCGCACCCAATCGTTATCTGGCCAAAACCGCCAGCAAGATGCGCAAGCCCGACGGCTTGTTCATCATCGAACACCACCAGTTGCCGGAAGTGCTGCACACGCTGCAATTGCGCGACCTCAACGGCATCGCCCGCAGCATGGAAACGCGCCTGCACGCCGCCGGCATCCACCGCGTCGCGGAACTTTGCGCCGCACCCAAGTCCGTGCTCCACGGCGTCTGGGGCGGGGTGGTGGGCGACCGCCTCTGGCACCTGCTGCGCGGCGATGAAATCCCGGAACTCGAATCCGCCCGCAAATCGATCGGCCACAGCCACGTGCTGCCGCCGGAAAAACGCGCGCCGGACGCCGCCTGGCCGGTGCTTTGCAAGCTGCTGCACAAGGCCTGCGAACGGCTGCGCTCCCACGGCCTGCTCACCGGCTGCCTCACGATGCAACTGCG
>JALOUA010000081.1 GCA_025457625.1 Akkermansiaceae bacterium | reverse complement strand
CCCGCATGGCTGTGGATGAGCGGTCCGGGCCGCGGCCGTTTCCCCGCCAACCGGCGGGCGCGCTGAGGTCGCTCCGCCAGGGCGTCCCGCAATCCGCTTGCCAAGTCGTCCCGCTCCGGACTAGTCCCTGACCTCGCAATTGCAGCACCCTGCGCCTTTACCATGGGAAAAACACTTATCATCGCCGAGAAACCCAGCGTCATGACCGATCTCAGCCGGGCGCTCGCCAAACCGCTCGGCAAGTTCGAAAAAGAGGGTTCCGGCCGCGATGTCTATTATGAAAATGACCAAGCCGTGATCACCTCTGCGGTCGGCCACCTCGTCGAACTGCGCATGCCGATGGGGCCCAACGGCAAGAAGCTGCCATGGAATTTCGGCGTGCTGCCCGCCATCCCGGAGCATTTCGAGCTCGATCCGATCCCGGATTCCGAGGCGCGCCTCAAACAAGTCCTCAAGCTCGCCAAGCGCAAGGACATCGACCGCATCGTCAACGCCTGCGACGCCGGCCGCGAGGGCGAGCTCATCTTCCGCTACATCATGGACATCGGCAAGATCCAGAAGCCCGTGCAGCGGCTCTGGATGCAGTCGATGACCAACAACGCCATTCTCGAGGCGTGGGAAACACTGCGCAGCGAGGAGCAAATGCGCCCGCTCGCCGATGCCGCGAAATGCCGCTCCGAGTCCGACTGGCTGGTCGGCCTCAACGCCACCCGCGCGTTCACCTGTTTCAACTCGCGCCATGGCGGTTTCAACATCACCGCCGCAGGCCGCGTGCAGACACCCACGCTCGCCATTCTCGCCGCCCGCGAGGCGGAGATCCAGGCGTTCAAGCCGTCGCCCTATTTCGAGGTCCACGCCACCTTCGGCGTGAAAGCCGGCGAATACCCCGGCAAGTGGATCGACGAGGCATGGAAAAAGGACGAAGCCAACCCGCACGGCCGGCCGGAACGGATTTGGAACCAGGCCGACGCCGAGGCCATCAAGAACCGCTGTGATGGCAAGACCGGCAGCGTCACCGAGGAAAAGAAAGCCCAGTCGCAGATCGCCCCACAACTCTACGACCTCACCACGCTCCAGCGCGAGGCACCGTTTTCCGCCAAGGGCACCTTGCAGATCGCGCAGGCGCTTTACGAAAAACACAAGGTCATCACCTATCCGCGGACCGACTCGCGGTATCTGCCGGAGGATTACACCGGCAACGTCCGCGAAACGATGGGTGACATCGCCAACAGCGACCTGCCCGTGGCAAGGTTCGCCGCCGCCGTGCTCAAGGGGGACGGCGAAAACGGGCCGCGCCTCACCAGGTCGCGCCGCGTTTTCGACAACAAGAAAGTTTCCGATCACTTCGCCATCATCCCCACCGGCAAGACCGCAAGGCTCAGCGACACCGAGCAGAAGGTTTTCGACATGATCGTCAAACGCTTCATCGCCGTGTTCTATCCGGCCGCCGAGTTCGAACAGACGACGCGCCTGACGCGCATCAAGGATGACACTTTCAAGACCGAAGGCCGCGTATTGATCAAACCCGGCTGGCTTGAGGTTTACGGCCGCACACCCGGTGTCGCATCGGGCAAGGATGAACTTGTGCCAGTCACCACCGGAGAAACCGCATCCGTCGAACACATCGAGGTCCTGCACGAGGAAACCAAGCCGCCGGCGCGTTTCACCGAGTCCACCCTGCTCTCCGCCATGGAGGGTGCGGGCAAGCTGATCGACGACGAGGCGCTCGCCGAGGCCATGGCCGAACGCGGGCTCGGCACGCCCGCCACCCGCGCCGCCACCATCGAGGGGCTCATCGCCCAGAAATACCTCGCCCGCGACGGCCGCGAGCTGCACGTCACCGGCAGCGGCATGCGCCTCATCCAACTGGTGCGCGAGATGGACATCGAGGGACTTTATTCCCCGCGCCTCACCGGCGATTGGGAATACAAACTCCGCCAGATGGAACATGGCCAGCTCCAGCGCGAGGCTTTCATGAAGGAGATCATCTCCTACACCAACGAGATCGTCAGCAAGGCGCGCAAACTCGCCGAGGACGCCAGAAACCAGGACTTTCCCGATCTCATGGCGCCGTGCCCGGCGTGCGGCGCGGACCAGCTCCGCCAGACCGACGCCACCTACGAGTGCCGCAATCCGGACTGCAAGTTCAAGGTCAAGAAACACATCGCCGGAAGACTTCTAACCGAAGCCGAGGCGAAGGAACTCTTCACCAAGGGCTTCGTCGGCCCGCTCACCGGCTTCAAGTCCAAGTTCAACAAGCCCTTCGACGCCGCGCTCAAGATGGATGAGAAGTTCAAGGTCAACTTCTTCTTCGAGAACGACGACCGCGACAACGCGCCCGAACTCACCGAGGAACACCTCATCGGCGAGGTCGCGATGCAGGACGGCCGCACCGTGCAACTCTACGAGACCGACAAGGCCTATCACCTGCCCGAACTCGTCACCAAAAAGGAGCCCAACGGCATCCGCATCGGCAAGTCGATCCTGCATCACGACATCACTCCGGAGCAGGTGAAAAAACTCCTCACCCACGGCAAGACCGATGTGATCAAGGGCTTTGTTTCCAACCGCACCAAGCGCAAGTTCGACGCCCACCTCACCTTCGATCCCAAGGAAGGCAAAATCGGCTTCGACTTCCCGCCACGCCCGGCCAAGAAGGCCGCGAAAAAAGCGGCGAAGAGCGTGGAGGAGTGAGCGGGATCACCCGCGCTCATCACACCGGCCCACGGCGAAGAGCCACAGCCAGACGAGCGAGAGCAGGACTGCGGCGAGTCCGACGTGCAGGACCTGCACCCATGAGTAGATGTGGATTTGCGCCATTACCAGGCCCAGCGCCATTTGTGCCAGCACGATGCCGAGCACCGCGCGTTCGACCCATCCCGGGCCGTCCGGCCCAGGCCCAGAAGGCGGCGGCCATCACGGCCCATGAGAAACTCCGGTGGGCGAGGTATTTCCACGATTGCTCGAGTTCGCCAATCCAGGTGGAACGCGGCGCGTTGTCGTGGAATTTCGCCAGTTCATCGGTCATCTCGCGAACCTGCGCGCCGATCACGCCCTCGATGACGGTCACCACCAGCAGCACCGTCACCGCCCAGCGCAGGCGGGCCAGCGGCGCGGCCGGCATGCTCACGCGCCACGGCCGGTCGGTGCCGCGCCACGCGCAATACATCAGCATGCCGGTCAGCAGCATCGCCAGCGCGAGGTGGGTTGTCAGGACGCCGGGCTTGAGCCCGCTGTAAACGACGCGCGCGCCCATCCAGGCGTTGACCAGCACGACGATCAGCGAGCCGAAGGCCATCCAGAACACCAGCGGGCGTCTCTCCCGCTGCCAGAAGGCGGCGATGAAGGTGGCCAGCGAGAAAAAGCCCACCGGCAGTGCGAACAGGCGGTTGATGAACTCCGTCCACACATGGCGTGGATTGAATTCCGCGCGCAGGGTTTCCCGGGTGATTTTCGCGGGATCGCGGCCCATGCGTTCGGCCTTTTTCTGGAAACGTTCGATCGGCAGTTTGTCGAAATCCACCTTTTCCACCGAGGTCGGCGGGATCAGGCAGCCCCAGCAGGTGGGCCAGTCCGGACAACCCATGCCGGAACCGGTGACGCGCACGATCGCCCCGGCGAATATCAGGAAGAGCACGGAAACCAGCGCTGCGGCGGCGAGTTTCTGGAAAAGCGTCAGCGGCATGCGCAGACGATGGCGGGCGCGCGCCACAATTCCAGAGCAAAGCCGGGATTTCAGGAGGCGCCGAGTTCCTTGCGCGGCTCGGTTGGGGTCTCCTGCGGCGTTTCCGGCAGTGGCTCAAGCCGCTGGGTGGTCACGGCGTCCAGCCGCGGATGGGCGGATGAAATCGCCACGCCGATCCAGCGGAAGTCGTCGCTGCCGTCGAGGATCACTTTAACCACCATGGTCAGCGGCACGGCGAGCAGCATGCCGAGCGGTCCCCAGACCCAGCCCCAGAACATCACGGAAACGACCACCACCAGGATGGAGATGCCGAAGCGCTTGCCGTAGAGAATCGGTTCAACGAAGTTGCCGAGGAAATTGTTGATGAGGAAGTATCCTCCGGCGACCAGCAGCGCGTTCGGCCAGCCGGCGATCAAGAGTGCGAGAACCGTCGGCGGCACGCCCGCCACCAGCGAGCCGATCACCGGGATGAAATTGAGCGCGAAGGCGACGATGCCCCACAGGATGTAGAAATCGAGACCGGCGGCCCAGCACAGCAGCCCGGCGAGAAAGCCGGTGATCAGGCTGATCACGGTCTTGATGGCAAGATAGCGCTGGATGTCGCGCGTGGTGTTGAGCATGCGCGCGAGGTCCGGACCGCGCGCCTGGTTCACCGCCGTCAGACGCCGGCCGAAGGATTCCGCCTCCGAGAGCATGAACACGGTGAGGATCAGGAAAATCACCGCCGCGCCGAAGAACCCGAGCACCTGGCCCAGCACGCCGGTGCCGAAGTCCCAGATGCGCTCGAAACGGATCTGCTGCAGCGACGCGAGATTGTTTTCCACCACGGCCTGGATTTTTTCCCGCGCGTCGGGCACGCCCCAGGTTTCGAGTTTGGTGGCGAGGCCTTCGGAAGTTTCGCGCACCTGTCCATAGATCTGCGCGGAGTATTTGGTGTTCCATTTGTCCTGCAGGTCCTGCATGAGCACCACACCCAGAACGACCATCCCCGCGATGAAGGCGAAGTCCACCAGCACCGTGAGCAGCACCGCCAGCGAGCGCGGCACCCGCCGCTTCACCAGCGCGCGCGTCACCGGGAAACTCACCGTGGCGACGAAAAACGCCAGCAGCACCGGCAGGAAGAAATTCTGTGCCGCCTTCAAACCCGCCACGGCGATCACCAGTGCGGCCACCAACAGCAGCATCCTGCCCGCGCCACTGCTCTGGCCCGCCGTTTCGTTTCCATTCTTCATGCGATTGAAACGCGTCCGCCCGCATCCCGCATTGGGAATTCCGTGGATTGTTCGCGCCAGGCGTGACGGAGTGGCCGCCTCCGGGCAGCCGCATCCCGGAACTGTAGCGTTGGTCCATGACCGTCGCCAACTGGCCCCATGGCCGGAACGCCACTGACAAGCCAACCAAGATGCCTCGCGCATCTCCATGGCATCGACGCTCTCAGAGCGCTGCCACAATCGATGCGTTCACATGCTCACTTCTCGGAAAACGCACGCTTGCCCGGTGGCAGGCAAGCCGGGATGGTGTCCACCGGAACGGCAATGCCATGGTAAGTGACAAAAGACATTGGTGAATTTCAAAACCGTTCCGGAATCACGATCCGGTAGAATGCCATGCTCAACACCACCGATTCTCAGGCGGCCTTCGTCGCCATCGAGCGTTCCATCCGCGTCTAGAATTCTTCGGAAGTCATCAATGGCCGCCTTGATCGGGCGGTCCTGATTCCGCTCTTCTTTACTTTGGGATTGATTGGGCAATTGAGGGAACATGCCAGATCAGGCCCTTTTCTCATGGAGGAATTCGACCCATTCACGCATTCGGAGGCAAATCTTCGAGCGAATGAAGGTCCGTCATCGCGGTGGCGATCTGCGATTGGAATGCGTCGCGTTTTTGCAAAAGCTGGTTCTATTCCGAGCGGAATATCGGGAGCGAGGAGGACATGGAATGATTGAAATGACTGAACAAACGAATCAAGTCCGATGCAAGGCGGTCCGATGCGGTTCAGAGCCCCAGTCTCGATTTCAGATAGTCCGATGGACGAAGGATCACCACGTCGAAGGGCATCAGGTCGCCGTCCCGAAGTGTGAGCACATTGCGCGGCAGTGCGTCCATGACGAGCAGGTCCTTCACCACATCGTAAAACGCCCCGGGTTTGTCCGGCAGTTTGCTCCAACCCGGGCTTTCAAACCATGCGTCGATGTCCGCCTGCTCCGTGCGCTCTCCTTCGTAAAACGGCTGTGTCGTGAGAACGGAGACACCTTGCGGAAACCGCGCGACACCCATCACCCGGATGTCATCACGGAACAATTCATTCTGCATCGCGAGGCGGAACAGATACTCGTCCGGCGAGGCATCCACCAACCCGGCGGTGATGCGCGGCTTTGCTTTCCAGCCTCGCGGATGAATCAACTCGACATCCGCTGAGTAGCCGAACTTTCCGGGATGAGTGGTTTTGAAGACCATGCCGGATCGCTCGTCGATTTCGACGAGATGCTCACCTCCGGTCAATTCGTCTGCTTTTGGCGTGGAGGTCTTGGACCATAGAGCACCTCTTGCATCAGCCCATGCAACGAGGGATTCAACCTCTCGGTCGGCGCGGATTTCCCGGGCAAGCCCAGAACTTTCCGGCTCTGTTGCACGAATTTCACGTAAGCCGGAGAGCACTTCGGCAGGGTGGAATCCTTCGGTGGGGTGGTTTTCAGCATGTGACAACGAAGGGAAACTACCGGATTTCGGGTCTTTCACAAGAATGAACTCACTCCCACTCGATGCTCGCGGGCGGCTTGGTCGAAACGTCGTAGAGCACGCGGTTGACGCCCTTCACCTCGTTGAGGATGCGGTGGCTGGTTTCGCGCAGAAGTTGGGACGGGAGCTCCACCCAATCGGCGGTCATGGCGTCTTCGGAAACCACGGCGCGTAGCGTGATGGCCCATTCGTAGGAGCGCTCGTCGCCTTTCACGCCGACGGTTTTCACCGGGATGAGTCCGGCGTAGGCCTGCCACACGCGGTCATACCAGCCGTGCTCCTTGAGCTTGCCGATGAAGATGGCATCGCACTCTCGGATGATGCGCAGGCGGTCCGGTGTGATGACGCCCGGGCAGCGCACCGCGAGGCCGGGGCCGGGAAACGGATGACGGTGCAGGATGTCATGGGGAATGCCGAGCGAGGCGCCCAACGCACGGACCTCGTCCTTGAAGAGTTCGGCCAGCGGCTCCAGCACCTTGCCTTGCGCCTGCAATTCCAGTATCCGGTCCACCCGGTTGTGGTGGGTTTTGATTTTCGAGGCTTTGGATTTCGCGTTGGACGCGCTTTCGATCACATCCGGATAGAGCGTTCCCTGGGCGAGCATTTCGGCATCGCCGACGGAATCCCAGAACACATCGATGAAGAGGTTGCCGATGATGACGCGCTTCTTCTCGGGATCGTCCACGCCATCGAGGGCTGTCAGGAAGCGTTCCGCGCAATCGACCGTCTCGATCGGCACGCCCATGCGGTGGAAGTTGCTGCGCACCTCCTCGCCCTCGTCCTTGCGCATCAGTCCGTGGTCGACGAAGATCGCGCGCACCTTCGCGCCGGCTTCGTGAAGGAGAACCGCGAGCACCGTGCTGTCCACGCCGCCGGAAACACCGCAGACGATCTGCTTGCCGGCGACCTTCTCGCGGATGCCGTCGATGATCTCGCGCTTGAGGTCGTCGATGCGGAACGGCAGCAGCCCGTCCGCTTCCAGCAGGAAGTTGTGGAGAATGCGCAGCCCCTCGTGGCTGTGGGTGACTTCCGGGTGGAACTGGATGCCGAAGAAGCGCCCGTTCCACTTCAGCGCAACCGGCGTGCCGTGCTGGTTGGTGGCGATCACCTTGGCGCCCTCGGGCAGGATGCCGACTGTGTCCGAATGGCTCATCCACACCTGCGAGGAGGCGGAAACCCCCTCGAAAAGCCCCTGGCATGCCGCCGGGAAAAGATTGGCCGGGCCATACTCGCGGCGGTCGCTGGCCTCGACCGTGCCGCCGAACTTGATGTTGAGAAGCTGCATGCCGTAGCACACGCCGAGCACCGGCACGGCGAAGGCTTTCAGCGCCTCGAAATCGAGGTCCGGCGCGTCCGCTTCGCTGGTGCTCTTCGGCCCGCCCGAGAGAATGATCGCTCCCGGTCTGCCAATTTCCGGAAAATCCTCGATGGCATACAACTTCGCGAAGAATCCCAGCTCGCGCACCCGGCGGACGATGAGCTGCGTGTATTGCGAGCCGAAGTCGATGACGGCGACGTGGTTGGAATCGTGCATTTGTTAGGTAAAAGCTGAAAGGCTGGGATTCTGAAAAGCTGAAAAAATATCAACTGATCGGCTGATAATTCGTCGGTTCCTCGGTGATGACGATGTCGTGCACGTGGCTTTCGCGCAGGCCGCCGGCGGTGATGCGGGTGAATTGCGCGCGCTCGCGCAGTTCGGTTAGATTGGCGGCGCCGACGTAGCCCATGCCGGACTTCAGGCCGCCCATGAGTTGGAAGATCACATCGGAGAGCGGGCCCTTGTAGGGCACACGGCCCTCGACACCCTCGGGCACGAGTTTGCCGGAGCTGTTCTGGCCGTAGCGGTCGCCGGAGCCCTTCTGCATCGCGCCGATCGAGCCCATGCCACGGTAGGTTTTGAATCGGCGGCCCTGCGAATGCACCGTCTGGCCGGGGCTCTCGCGCGTGCCGGCGAGCAGCGAGCCGAGCATCACGAGATCCGCCCCGGCGGCGATCGCCTTGACGATGTCCCCCGAGTAGCGGATGCCGCCGTCGGCGATGACTTTCACACCATGCGCGCGGCAGACATCGGCGACGTTGCGGATGGCGGTGAACTGCGGCATGCCCACGCCCGAGATGACGCGCGTGGTGCAGATGGAACCCGGCCCCACCCCCACTTTCACGGCGTTGGCCCCGGCGGCCACAAGATCGCGCGCGCCCTGTTCGGTGACGACGTTGCCGGCGACCACCGGCACGTCGGAAAGCGCGCGCAGCTTGCCGATCACTTCCATGACGTGCCGGGTGTGGCCGGTGGCCGCATCGATGAACAGCGCGTCGGCCCCCGCTTCGATGAGTGCCTTGCCGCGGTCGATGCAGTCCGGTCCCACGCCGACGGCCGCGCCGCAGCGCAGGCGGCCCTTGTCGTCCTTGGCGGCGTTGACGAAGGTGATGCGTTTTTCGATGTCGGAACCGGTGATCAGTCCGGCGAGGCGGCCATCCGGGTAAACCAGCGGCAGTTTCTCAATGCGCGCCTTGTAAAGGATGCGACGGGCCTCCTCCAGACTGGTGTTCGGCGGCGCGGTGACGAGTTTTTCCAGCGGAGTCATCACATCGGCCACCGTGGCGTCCAGGCGGTCGAGGTAGCGCACGTCGCGACCGGTCACCATGCCTTCGAGCAGGCCGTCATCATCCACCACCGGGAATCCGGAAAATCCGTTCTGCGCCATGATGCCGCGCACCTGCTCGACCGTGTCGCTCTTGCGCACCGTGTGGGGTTTGAGAATCACCGCGTTTTCAGAGCGCTTGACGCGTGAAACCATCACCACCTGCTCGTCGATGGGGCAGGCGCGGTGGATCACGCCCATGCCGCCCTCGCGGGCCAGCGCGATCGCCAGATCATGTTCGGAAACGGTGTCCATCGCCGCCGAAACCACCGGCAGGAACAATGGAATGCCCGCCGTGACATGGGTGGAGAGATCCGCCTCGCCCGGTAAAACCGAGCTCAGGGCCGGCACCAGCAGCACGTCGTCGAATGACAATCCCAAGGAAATATCCGCCATGGCGGAGTCAAAAGACGGGCCCTCCCGCGTGCAAGCCCGAATCCGGACAGCGCCGCAAAAAATCCGGTCGGGATCACGCGATCCCTTCCTCCGGCCATCTCGCGGCAGCTATGACTTTTCTTTTCACGGGGGAATTCTCATACTCACGGCATTGAACCCCGCGTCGCAGCAACAAATGAGCTGGTTGCATGAGTTGGATCGCCACATGCGGCGCGAGATCCGCTTGCAGCGGATGGCCTGCGAGGAAATCTGGCACACGCCGCTGGCGGAGCGGATCGGGCAGGGGCATGCGCTGGGTCCGCTCAGGGTGGCCGGCATTGCCCATGATCGCGTCACCCTCCATCCGGCGGCCACTTCCGCCGAACTGGCCGATTGTTCGCTGCGCGAGGGCGACTTCGTCTGTCTGAGCCGCGACACGCCGCTCGCACCGGTCGGCCGTTTCATCCATGCCGGCGAGGATGCGGATGGCATCCACCTGCTCCGCTGGAAGGGCGGGATGCCCGCAACGGATGCGCAGGACTGGGTGATCGACCCGGATTTTTATGACATGACCGACCGCTTCGCCGAGGCCATCGAATCCCTTGCCACCACCGATCTCGGCCGTGACCGCGTCCTGCCGCTGTTGATGGGGAAAACCGACTCCACTCTCGATCCTGAACTCCACGAGCGGGTGATGGAGGATTTGAATGCGGGCGGACCCGATGACCCAAGCTGGCATGACTCCCAGCAGGAAGCCATCGCCGCCTGCATCGCCGCGCATGACGCCCACCTCGTGCAAGGTCCGCCAGGCACCGGCAAAACCCGGGTCCTGGCCGAAGTGGCGCGGCGGCTCATCGGGCGCGGCGAACGGGTGCTGGTCACCGGACCCACCCACCGTGCCATCCATCAGGCGCTCGACGGCATCCGCCTGACACTCCCCGCTGCGGTGAGGGTCGTCAAAATCGGTTTCCAAACGGTTCCATCACCCTCCTTCGAGTGCTTCGAGGATCATGCCTCATCGGGTCTGTTGGAATGCGATGCGCCACATGTCATCGGTGCCACGCCGCATTCGCTTTGGAGCAAACGCAGCGGTTTGCGCGAGGCACGCTTCGACACCGTGCTGCTGGATGAGGCATCCCAGCTCACGCCCTTGCTCGCGGCCATGGCGATGCAGCGCGGCGAACGCTGGTTGTTTTTCGGCGACGACTGCCAGCTTCCGCCGGTCGTGCTGGGTGATGATGCCACGCCGCCACGCCGGCGCTCGGTCTTCGGCCGCTTGAAAAACCGCGGATTCGACACGTTGTTGGAAGAAACATGGCGGCTCAGCCGGCCGCTCGCCGAGTGGCCGTCGGCCACGTTTTACGCCAACCGCCTGACCTGCCGCCACGACCTGCGGCTCATCCTTTCTCCGGCACCGGAGAACGCGGCGCTGCATGCCGATCCCGCGCTGTGCCTCATTGCCTGTGGGAGCGGGAAACGCACGACCGTGCGCTCGGATGAGGAGGCGCAGCTTGCGGCCGATCTCGTCCGCGAGGCGGTCCGCGGCGGACTTGAACCCGAGCGGATCGGGGTCATCACGCCCTTCCGCGCGCAGGCGGCGCGCATCCGCCAGGTGCTGGGCGTCGCAGAGGGTGCCGGCGGTCTGCGGCGGCGGGTGGTGGTCGATACCGTGGAGCGCTATCAGGGACAGGAGCGCGATCTCATCATTGTCACCCTGGCCGCCACCGACCCGCGCTTCATCCGGCTGCGCGGGGATTTCCTTTTTCAAAGCGAACGCTGGAACGTCGCAGTGACCCGCGCGCGGCTGAAGACGATCCTGATCACTTCGCCGCAATTGATGGAAACGGCTTCATCGATGGCGGATCACGGCCACGAGGGCGCTTCGTGTTTCACATCGCTCATCGACCACCTCCGTTCCCACGTCCGCTGAGATGGCCATCCTCATTCCGCCCAAGCCCCAGGCATCCGCCTCCACCTCCGTGATGCGCATGTTCCGGCTGCTCAAAAAACTCGGGGATGCCTACACCGTCCGCCACTTGCTGGATGCGGACGAAGGCCCGCAATTCCTCGTCATCTGGCGCGAACGCCACGCCTTCCTGATCCGCGTCGCCGCGACCAGCCAGGAACTGGCGGACACTGCGATCAGCCCCTCGTTTCTACCGGATGCCGGGACGTTCCGCATCGAGGATCTCGACGATGCAAAAGGTTTCGATTCCGTGGCGTCCGATCTTCCGGTGCGCCGCATGGTCGTGTTTCCCAACGTGGACAACGAGACCATCGATCAGATCGAACGGCTGCGCTCCGAGGAGAGCGGCGTGAGTTTCCTGGGTCTGAAACAAACGCCGCCGGATCGCTTTGCCAACCTGCTCGAAGCGCTTGCCGAGCCGCCCTTGAGCGATCCGATGCTGCTGACGCTGCGCGGGCGCTTCGATGCCGGTTCACGCATCCATCCGGGATTTTCCTCCAGCCGGGTGCCGCTGCTGCAGCGCGGCGATGGCGGAGCGCTGCCACCCGCATTTCTGGATATCGACCAGGAAACGCTGGCCAAACTCGAGGTCGCCCTGCCGCCCGCGTCCGCGCGTCTCGCGAGCCACTTCGACACCCGCCTCGTGACCGGCCCGGCCGGCTGCGGGAAGTCGCTCGTGCTGCTCCACCGCGCGTTGTTCGCCGCCCGTCTCAACCGGCGTGCGCAACTGCTCATTCTCACCCACAACCGCCCGATCAATGGCGAGTTGCGCCGCCGCGCCCTGGCCACCGCTCCCGAGGGCGCGCGCATCCAATGGCTCACCTTCTTCCAGTGGGCCGCGAAATTCCTGCCGCAGATGCCGGAACGGATCCTCTCCGGCAGGGAATCCCTCCGCCGCTTCGAATCATTGATGGCCTTCGGCACCAACCGCCTCACCCCGGCCTTCGTCGCCGAGGAAACCGGCTACCTGCGCGACCTCGGGATCGAATCGCTGGAGGAATATCTGTCACTCGAACGCAACGGCCGCCTGATGGCGCTCACGCCGCCACACCGGGAGAACATCTGGCGTCTGTTAGAGGACTATCGCCGGATTCTCGTCCAACGCGGCGAGTCGGACTGGCATGAGGTGGCGCTGCGTTTCCGCGACTTCGCCCGCGGACATCCCGGGCGGCTGCGGCACCACGATTTCATCTTCATCGACGAGGCCCAGTTTTTCGCCAAGGCATGGTTCGAGCCCGTGCTCGCCGCGCTGCGTCCCGGCGGCCAGTTGTTTCTGGCAGCCGATCCCACGCAGGGTTTCCTCAAACGCCGCGACTCGTGGCTCGCCGCCGGCATCGACGTCCGCGGACGCGCCAACCGGCTTTCCATTCCGTACCGTTCGACGCGTGCGATCCTCCGCTTCGCCCGCGACCTGATCCGCCACCGCGCGCCGCTGCATCCCCAGGCGGCCGAGGATCTGGACCCGCCGTCGCCGGAAGACCTGGCCGCCATCCCGGAAGAAGGCGAACCACCCGTCCTGCTGCCCGCGGCCAGCGGGCACGATGCCGTCACACGCACGGTCCGCGAGATCGCCGGCCTGCGCGGGAGCGCGCCCCATCTCGCCGGCAGCGTGCTCGTCCTCCATGCCGATAGTTTCGCCACCGGCGGACTCGTCGCCGCGCTGCGCTCGAAACTCGGCGGTGAATCCGTCGCCGATCTCAACAACCCGCGCGATCCCCAGCCCGCGGAGCCGTTCTGCGCCGTTTCCAACTGCATGGCCGCCACCGGCCTCGAAGCCGCGGTGGTCTTTCTGTTAGGCGCCGACGGCCTGCTCGAAAGCGAAGCCGACCCGCGCCTCGACGCAAACGCCCGCGCCGAGCTCGCCGCCGACCACACCCGGCTGCTCTACATGGCCTGCACCCGCGCCGCCCGGCGTCTTGTGATCTTTTCCAACCGCTGGCCGCATTGAGGGGCGGTCCCGACGGTTTGGACTTTGGTTTTCCCCGCTCCAGCCAAGGCGTGACGATGCACCATCATCCTGGAAAGAGAATGAACCGCAATGCCCCGTGAGCAATAGCGAACACCGGGTTTTGCGAAGCCTTTTTGCATGGACGTAGAGCAACGAAGTCAAATGAACACAGATGGCAGCAGACTCATGTGGAAGCCGCTTGAACTTACTCCAGAAAGGAAGATAGAAACCACGAAAGACACGAAAGTTCACGAAAATCAAAGAGTTGAAAACCTAACCGCTCTCACTTTCCAGATGTGGATGAGATTGCCTTCAAGGGGTTGACCTTTCGTGCCATTTCGTGGCGATCATTTCGGAATTCAGGCTGACTCGTCCAAGGTTTCCACCTTTCTGGCGCTTGAGAAGATTTTCGAGTTTGCGCGCCTCCGACAACGACATCTCGTTGCTTGTCCAAAACAAGATCCACGGCCTGTATTTGGCGGTCCACTTGGAGAGTCCGGCATTGTGATCGGACAAACGCTTGGTCACATTCTCGGAAATTCCGATATAACGCCGACCGGTATCGTTCACGATCAGATACACGCGGTAAGTGGTCGGGCTCATTTCGAAAAAAGGCGAAAGCCGATGAACTCCTTGGAATTCAACGGCTTTCATTGGTTGCGGGAAGAGGATTTGAACCTCTGACCTTCAGGTTATGAGCCTGACGAGCTACCTGGCTGCTCCATCCCGCGATTGGAACCATGCGCCTTTTGGCGCGGGGCGGGATGATTGGAGTCGGACCCTGCGGCAGGCGGGGGAATTTTGATGTTTCGTGGAGGTCAGGGATCAACCTTGGCCCGCCGCATCA
>JALOUA010000351.1 GCA_025457625.1 Akkermansiaceae bacterium | reverse complement strand
GGCCGTTGGGTTGTGGTTTGTAGTGCATCAGTTTGACGACCAACGCTTTACACAACTAACACCCGGCGGTCGATACTCTTCTGTGAGAAATGCGGGCTAACCCAAGGTAGCCCCGCTTCGCGGGACAACCTTGGGCTATGATGCGGAATCCCGTTGGGATTCAGAATTCCACCTGAACGTTGCGCGTTTTTTCCGATCGTAGGCTCGTTCGTGAGAACGAGGCTGGGGAAGACCGCGGTCTCACGACCGCGCCTACGATTCGGGAATGTCCCTTGCTGTCACTCCTCCTCCACCTTGCGGCCGTGTTGCGCGATGATCTTGGCCTCCATTTCGCGCGGCACGTCCTCGTAGCGCTCGAACTTCTCCTTGTGCCTCCCCCGCCCCGCGGTGATGGCGCGGAGCTGGCTGGAATACTGATAGAGTTCGGCTTGCGGGACCTGGGCGACGACCACTTCGAAACGGCCCTCGGTTTCCATGCCCATGATGCGGCCGCGACGGCCTGACAGATCGGCGAGCACGCCGCCCACCGCATCGGATGGCACCTTGATGCGGAGTTCCATCACGGGTTCCAACAGTTTCGGCTTGGCCATGAGGAAGGCTTCATTGAACGCGGCCTTGCCGGCGATCTGGAAGGCGATGTCCTTGGAGTCCACCGGATGCTGTTTGCCATCGTAGAAATCCACCTTCACATCGGTCACCGGGAAGCCGCCGTAGGGACCGGCCGTGCAGGCGGCGTTCACGCCCTTCTCCACCGAGGGCACGAACACGCGGTCCACGTTGTTGCCGACCAACGACTGGGTGAAAACCAGCCCGCTGTCGGCCGGCAGCGACTCGATGCGCATCCACACCTCGGCGAACTGGCCGGCACCGCCGGTTTGTTTCTTGTGGCGGTGTTTCGACTCGCCGCGGCCGCTGATGGTGGCGCGGTAGGAGACGCGCGGTTCGACGAGTTCGACATCCACGTTGAAGCGGCGTTTGAGTTCCTCGGTGACGATCTGGAGCTGCAGCCAACCCTGGCCGGAAACAATCGTCTGGCCGATCTCCGGCTCGAAGTGGTAATCGAAGGTGGGATCCTCCTCGCGCAGCGAGGAAAGCCCCTCGCCGAGCTTGTTGAGGTCGGATTTCGACTTGGCGACCAGCGCGCCGCGCGTGTTGGGTGTGGGAAACTCGACGACCGGCAGCGTGATCTGGCGGGACGGGGCGCAAAGCGTGTCGCCGGAGCGGGTGGCCCGCAGTTTCACCACCGCGCCGATGTCGCCGGCATGCAGCGAGGGCACCGGCTCCCTCACCGAGCCATTGACGCGATAAAGCTGGCCCATGCGCTCGGACTCGCCGCGCGTGGTGTTCGCCAACTCCGTGCCCGAAACCACATCGCCGCTGTAAACCCGGAAGAACGAGAGGTTGCCGACGTGGTCCTCGTGCATCGTTTTGAAGATGAAAAGCACGGTCTGTCCGTCATCAAGGGACACGGACACATCCGCACCGCCCATGTCCTTCGCGGCGACGGTCGCCCGGTCCACGGGAGATGATCCATACTTCGCGATGAAATCCAGGATGCGGGAAACGCCGACGTTTTTCACGGCGGACGCGGCGAACACCGGCACCACCAACCCCTTTTGCACGGCCGCATGAACGTGCGCCCGCAAGTCCTCCTCGCTGAGCGTTCCCTGGTCGAAGAATTTTTCCATCAAGCCGTCGTCCGACTCCGCGACCATGTCGATGAGCTGGCGGTGCAGCTCGTTGACCCTGTCCTTGAGCTCTCCCTCGGCGGGTTTTTCGGTGTATTTGCCGCTGCCATCGGCGGAGAAGCTGATGACCTCGGAGCGCATCACATCGAGCACCGCGCTGAAGCCGGGGCCGGCATCCACCGGCAGCGTCATCGGGAAAACACGCGCTCCATAATGTTCGCGCGCCTCCTCCAGGATTTCATCGAAGCGCGTGTGCTCGCGATCGAGCTGGCTGATCACGAGGAACCGCGGGATATCATAGCTTGCGGCGGCCGCCCAGATCTCGTCGGCGCCGGTTTCCACGCCGTTCACGCCGCTGACCACGATCATCGCGGAGTCCGCCACGCGCAGCGCGCTGAGCGGCTCGCTGATGAAATCCGGGGTGCCCGGGCAATCGATGAGGTTGAGCTCGCGGCCGAGCCACTCCTCGGCGAGCACGGTGGCATGAATCGACTGCCGGTGTTCCTTTTCGTCGGAGTGGAAATCGGAGGCCGTGTTGCCCTGTTCGATGGTTCCGGCGCGGGCGAGCTTTCCGGCACAGACGAGCATGGCCTCGCAGAGCAGGGTCTTGCCGGTGGAGGAGTGGCCGGTGATGGCGACGTTGCGGATGTCGGGGGCACGGTAGTCTTTCATAAGTCAGGATGATGGTGGGTTCAGGGGTTGTTTCAACGAAGGATCGCTCCGATCTGTTACCATTAGGCGCAGAGCGGCCGCAGACGTCAATCTTCCCGCCCGCCCCCGCAAATCCGGGCGTGGCTTTCGGCAAAATCGGGGCAGCCCGGAGCTTTGGTCATCCGCGAGGGGCCAAGCCAATGGGAGAGCGAGGACCGACGCGTCTCAATCCGGGAATTTTCACCGCAAAGCGGCAAAGCTCGCCAAGGAGCGCAAAGTGATTGAAAATACTGAGCTGGAATGTTGGCCGAGCACTCGGAGATTCATTCAGGAGATCCATGCATTTCTTGGGAATTTTCTCTGCGACCCTTTGCGACCTTTGCGGCTCTGCGGTAGAATTGGTTTTTTTTGATGCGTTAGCCTTGATGGAAGAGCCTTGCACCGGTGGATGCGTGGCGCTTTCCTCGCCCTGCAACCGAAACGCGCCCGACTCCCGTGAAACCCAACCCCGCAAAAATGGCACTGCTCGCTCCGGCGTTGGCGCTGCTTTCATGCGCGGCACCCAAGGCCATCGTCGTGGAGGAAACGAGGGAAACACCCGAAGCGGAGAAGAAGGAGGAATCCATTGCCACGACGGAGGCATCCACGCCCGACACGCCCGACGACGGCATTCGCCTGCCCGATATGCTGGGCATGCCGGGCGAGGGCGAGTTCCGCTCGAACCGCCCTGCAACGGGCGGCGCATCCGGGTCCGGTGCGGTGATCGCACGCCCACCGGTGGAGCCAAAGCGCTGAGGCGCTCGTCCAAACGTTCCCGGATCCATTCGAAATCAATCTGCAGGTCCGTTTGCTCAAACCAACGGGATACTGCGGAACCCCGGGCGCACCACTGATGGATGCGGTGGGAATGATCGCGGCGATTTCCCGTTTTCCCCTCAGACCTCGGGCCGCGCCTCGACGAGTCCCTCGGCGATGGCCTTGATCACCTCGCCGGATTCG
>JALOUA010000350.1 GCA_025457625.1 Akkermansiaceae bacterium | reverse complement strand
GAGGTTGTGTAGCGAGGGACGGTGTTCCGCCCTGCGCAACTCCGTTGGAGTTGTAGATCCTGTCCCGACTCTTATCCCGGGGTAGCCCCGCCTTGCGGGGCTACCCCGGGCTGGGGTGCGGAATCCCGTTGGGATTCATCCGGATGGTATGTCTTACGCGGGGTTGTGCCAACCCCGGGCTGGGGTGCGGAATCCCGTTGGGATTCGTCCTATGAATCCGCAGTTGCAGGGTTGATTCGTTGGATTTTGCCACACCCGGAGCGCAGCGAAGATGGTGGGTCATTCGGATCTTGAGTCAAATTGCACGATTTTCGCCGAGGATACGGAGCAGGGTCCCTTCATTATGGAGAGTCTATCCGTAAATCGAGGATAGGAACCACGGATTACACGGATTACACGGATTGAATTGAGATGAAGAGCCTCGAAAAACCACAGAACCGACCTTGACGATGACTTCGGCACGATTTGCACCATCGTTTCCCTCTGAAAATCCGTGTAATCTGTGTAATCCGTGGTCAAAAATGCCCGAAGTTATCCCTAATGCAGCCGCTCTGGGCTACGGAGAGAAATCAGCATGGGCTGGCTTCACCTCTTGGCTGAACGGTTGGAATTTCGGAACGGTTCAGCCATGAATCAATCCCAACGGGATTGCGGATCATAACCCGGGGATGGCCTGAGGCACGATGGCCACCCAGGGAGGAGAAGCCCGATTGGCGATTGAGAATTGTTGATGGTTGATTTGACGGATCGGCCACCCATCATCCTATTCACTATCCGCTATCCACTCTCCGCAATCCGCAAAGAAACCCGTGTTGCCCGCTCACACCGCATCAAGAATCCCATTGAGGGTCTCGCTCGGGCGCAGCGCGGCTTCGGCTTTGGCCTCGTCCGGCGCGTAGTAGCCGCCGATGTCCACCGGCTTGCCCTGCACGGACAACAACTCGGCGGTGATGGCTTCCTCGTTGCTGGCGAGCGCCTCGGCGACGGGGGTGAAAACGGCTTTGAGACCGGCGTCGGCGTTTTGCGCGGCGAGTGCCTGGGCCCAGTAGAGGGCGAGGTAGAAGTGCGAGCCGCGGTTGTCGGTGGTGCCGAGCTTGCGGCCGGGCGAGCGGTCGTTTTCCAGGAACCTGCCGGTGGCGGCGTCGAGCGTGTCGGCCAGCACCGTGGCTTGCGGCAGGCCGAAGGTCGCGGCGATGTGCTCGAAGGACGGCGCGAGCGCGAAGAACTCGCCGAGCGAATCCCAGCGCAGGTAGTTTTCCGCGACAAACTGCTGGACGTGCTTGGGCGCGGACCCGCCGGCGCCGGTTTCAAACAGGCCGCCGCCGTTCATCAGCGGCACGATGGAAAGCATCTTGGCGGAGGTGCCGACCTCGAGGATCGGGAAAAGATCGGTTAGATAATCGCGCAATACGTTGCCGGTGACGGAAATCGTGTCGAGCCCCCTGACGATGCGTTCGAGCGAGAACCCGCAGGCCTCGGCGGGCGGCAGGATGCGCAGGTCGAGGCCGCGGGTGTCGTGGTCCTTGAGACAGGCTTCCACCTTGGCGATGAGTTGGGCGTCGTGGGCGCGGTTCCTGTCGAGCCAGAAGACGGCGGGGGTGTTCGAGGCGCGGGCGCGGTTGACGGCGAGTTTCACCCAATCGCGGACCGGCGCGTCCTTCGTCTGGCAGGCGCGCCAGATGTCGCCCTTCGCCACGTCGTGGGACAGCAGGACGTTGCCATTGGCATCGACCACCCGCACGGTGCCGCTGGCGGGGATTTCGAAGGTCTTGTTGTGCGAGCCGTATTCCTCGGCGGCCTGGGCCATCAGGCCGACGTTGGGGACGGAGCCCATGGTCTTGGGATCGAGCGCGCCGTGTTGTTTGCAGAAGTCGATCACCGCCTGATAGACGCCGGCGTAGGAGGAATCCGGGATCACGGCGAGCGTGTCCTGGGGCTTGCCTTGCGCGTTCCACATCCTGCCGCCCTCGCGGATCATCGCGGGCATCGAGGCATCGACGATCACGTCGCTGGGCACGTGCAGGTTGGTGATGCCCTTGTCGGAGTTGACCATCGCGAGCGCCGGGCCGTCCTGATAGACGGCCCGGATGTCCGCATCGATGGCGGCCTTTTGATCGGCGGGCAGCGACTGGATCTTCGCGACGAGATCGCCGAAGCCGTTTTTGAAATCGACGGCCAGCGAGTCGAGCAGCGCGGCGTGCTTTTCGATGAGATCCTTGAAGAACACCCTCACGGCGTGGCCGAAGATGATGGGGTCGGAAACCTTCATCATGGTGGCCTTGAGGTGCAGCGAGAACAGCACGCCTTCGGCCCTGGCGGCGGCGATTTGTTCGCCGAGGAAGGCGGCGAGCGCGGCCTGGCTCATGAAGGTGGCGTCGAGGATCTCACCGGCCTTGAGCGGGGTGGATTCCTTGAGCACGGTGACCGAGCCATCGGCGGCGACCAACTCGATGCGGACGTCGGTGGCCTCGGCGACGGTGACGGATTTCTCGTTGGAGAAGAAGTCGCCCCTGCCCTCCATCGAGGCGACGCGGGTTTTGGAATCCGCCGACCATGCGCCCATCTTGTGCGGGTGGGCCCGGGCGTAATCCTTGACGGCTTTCGGCGCGCGGCGGTCGGAATTGCCTTCGCGCAGCACCGGATTCACCGCGGAGCCGAGCACCTTGGCGTAGCGGGCGCGGGTTTCCTTCTCCGCCTCGCTGGCCGGGGTATCGGGGAAGTTCGGGATCTTGTGGCCCTTGGTCTGGAGCTCGGCGATGGCGGCCTTGAGCTGCGGGATGGAGGCGGAAATGTTCGGCAGCTTGATGATGTTCGCCTCGGGCTTGAGCGTGAGCGCGCCGAGCTCGGCGAGGTGGTCGGGCGCGCCGGTGATTTCCGGGAACTGCGCGAGGATGCGGCCGGCCAGCGAGATGTCACGGGTCTCCACCGCGATGCCCGCGTGCTTGGCGAAGGCCTGGACAATGGGTAGCAGCGAGCGGGTGGCAAGGGCCGGGGCCTCGTCGGTGAGGGTGTAAAGAATGGTGGGCTTGGCGGACATGGGCGGGCGGAAACGTTTGCGGCCGACCGGATAGGAGAACACACCCGCCTTGTCGATGGCGGATTGCTGATGTCCGGGAGCCGGTTCAAAAAAGGCAGGGACCGCTTTGCCCCGCTTGCGCGGGGCCATGCGGTGTTGCGAATGAGCGATCCGATGCGATGACGCAACGTCGCGGAATCGACCTGCCATTCTCCACCCATTCGCCGGACGGCTCGGAGATCCGTCCCTGCCCGCGCGTCCCGTGTGGCAGGGCACGCCGCCCGGACGAATCCCCACGGGATTCCGCATCCCGGCCCGGGGTGGCGCCAACTCCGGGTAAGAGACGCCGCCTGGACGAATCCCAACGGGATTCCGCACCCCAGCCCGGGGTTGGACAACCCCGGGTGTCCGGTTCGGCAAACCCGAACGCTGAAAGCGTTCCGCAGGCCACGACTCCGATCAATCCCACACATACCGCTCGTCAAAATCCACCGCGTGCTTCTTCAAAAACGCGCGATACTCATCCTGGAACGTCAGCTTCCGATGATGTTCCTCCTGCCGCCGGATGTATTCGACCACATCATCCACCCCCGACTGCGAAACGGAAAATACTCCGTATCCCGCCTGCCAGTGGAAGGCCCTCAATCCGGGGCCCTGCTCTCGCAGCCAGTTGGTGGACACCCGCTTCGTTTCCTTCACCACATCCGCCACGCTTTGGGTCCGGGGAAATAAACACAGGATGTGAACATGATCGTCCACCCCGCCGATTTCCACCGGCATGCAATCCAACTGTTTCAGCGTCGCCCCCATGTAAGCGTGAAGTGCCTGCCGCAGATCCACGCCGGTGAGCAGGCGTTCCCGATTCTTCGTCGAGAAGATGAGGTGGAGGTAGATTCGGGACAATGATTGGGGCATGGGAAGGCGTCCAAACTCCACAACCCTTTCAGGGTTGTCAAATCCGTGTGGACCCACACCCGGGGTTGTGCCATCCCCGGGCTGGGGTGCGGAATCCCTTTGGGATTCGTCTGGATGGTGTGTCTTACCCGGGGTTGTGCCAACCC
>JALOUA010000080.1 GCA_025457625.1 Akkermansiaceae bacterium | reverse complement strand
CCAGCCTTTTCCCATCCATCAGCGCCGGGGCAAAGCCCAACTTCGTTCTTATCTTCACCGATGACCAGGGCTATGGCGATCTCGGCTGTTTCGGTTCGACGACGATCCGCACGCCCCAGCTCGACCGGTTGGCAAAGGAAGGTCGCAAGTTCACCAGTTTCATGGTCGCCTCGTCCGTTTGCTCGCCGTCGCGCGCGGCGCTGCTGACGGGATGTTATCCGAAGCGCGTCGGCATGCACAAAGGCGTGCTGTTCCCGCAATCGACCACCGGCTTGCACCCGGACGAGCACACCATCGCCGACCACCTCAAGCAGCAAGGCTACGCCACCGCGTGTTTCGGCAAGTGGCACCTCGGCCACCATCCGGAAACGCTGCCCCGCCGGCAGGGCTTCGACAGCTACCTTGGAATTCCCTACTCCAACGACATGAACCATCCCGACAACAAGGGCATGCCCAAGGGCGGCCCCCGGGGGATGGACATCCTTTGGAACGACCCGGAATCCACGCTGACCAAGTGGCGGACCCCGCTGATGGAAAACGAGAAAATCGTCGAACTCCCGGTGGACCAGCGCACCATCACCCGCCGCTGCACCGACCGCGGCATCGCCTTCATCCGCGAGAACCGGCAGCGCCCGTTTTTCCTCTATCTGCCGTATTCGATGCCGCACATCCCGCTTTACGTGCCCGACGACGTGCGCGACCCCGATCCCAAGCGCGCCTACATCAACACCATCGAACACCTCGATGCCGAAGTCGGCCGCCTCATCGACACACTGCGTGAATTGGATCTCGCGGAAAACACTTATGTCATCTTCGCCAGCGACAACGGCCCGTGGCTCCAGTTCAAGCACCACGGCGGCTCCGCCGGACCGCTGCGTGATGGCAAAGGAACGCCATTCGAGGGCGGACAACGCGTGCCCTGCATCATGTGGGCCCCCGGCCGCATCCCGGCAGGCACGGAAACCGACGCGCTCGCCTCGACCATCGACCTGCTGCCCACCATTGCCGCGCTCACCGACACGCCCTTGCCCGCCGGGCGCGCCATCGACGGCGTGGACATTTCCGCCTTGCTCACCAGCGACGCGAAGTCCCCGCGCGGGGATTTCCTCTACTACATGCCAGACCCCGGCGAACAACACAATCTCGCCGCGGAAAATCCGCAACTCGTTGGTGAAATGCAACGGCGCATGCTTGAGCTCGACGCCGCCATCGGGGCCGGCGCCCGCCCGGTGTGGAGAAAACCCTGACCGGGGACCATGAAACCCGAATTGCGGGGGCCGTCTCAAAGGCTCACTCGGCCGATACGAGCTTCTCGCCGCTGGCAGGCGGGGTTTTGGCCGGTGCGCCGTCAATCGATGGATTCCAGGAACTGCTTCATGGTATTGATCTCCGGCTCCCTGGCGGAGGCGGAGACGATCCTGGTGGCGAGCTTGCCGGTTGGTTTCGAGATGAGCAGGAACTCGGTGCCGGTGTTCATCCGCTTTGCAAAATCATCCGGGTTGTAGATCAGGGCCGCCCCGACCGCGACCTTCTCCGCCGCGACGTCCTCCGGGTGCGTGCCCCAGGTTGCGACCATCCCCTTCTTTTCGACGAGCTCCAATCCCGGATGATGATTGATGCCCGTGACAAACCGAACCGTGCCACCGTTCAGAACCTCGGCCCCGACCTCGGCGAACCGGCTCCCGGACCGGACCGTCACGCGCACCAGGATGTCGACTTTGCGTCCCTTGTAGGGGACCCCCTCGGAAATCATTTCCATGGCGGAAGAATCCCCACCCTTGAATATCCTCGCCGTCCTCATCGACACGGGATTCAGTTTCACGACCTTGCCGGCGTCCCACAGCCTGACCCCGCCGAGTCCGAGGGTTTTCCCCACTTTGTAATAGTCCGCGCCCCATCCCTCCTTCTGCTTTTGCGCATCGGGATACCAGCGGGTTTGCTTCAACTCGAGTCCCGGCCGGGATTTGTTGTACACATCGATGGCGCATGTCTGGTTGAAATACATCCGCAGAGCCATCCATTCGTTTTCCACGGCGGGACCGTGATGTCCGATGGTCTTGTAGAGATCTCCGCTTTCGGACCGGATTTCCGTCTGGCTGGCGTTGCTGTCCGCAAGCATGAAGAGGCTGGCATCGGTTTTGTTCTCGGCGCGGGCCGGGGAACCGGCCAGTGCCGCGAGCAGGAGGATCATGATCTGTTTCACTATGAATGGGGATGGTGGATGCTGGGGCCGTTTGTTCTCCGCGGGAGAGGCCGGGTGCCTCACGCGGCGCCGGCAGCGTGCACCCTGAGGCGGTTGACTTCCATGCCGACGAGGCAGATGTCATCGGAGAACGCGCGGCCGTCGGCGAAACCGACGATCTCGCGGGAGAGTTCCCTGATGAGCTTTTCAAGCGGGAGCGCGGCGTGCTGCTGGACGGATTCACGCAGGCGCTTCTGGGTGAAGGTCTGGCATTGCGGGTTCTCGACCTCGAAGATGCCGTCGGTGAAGGCGAGGATCAGATCGCCGCCGGCCACGGTGATTTCGTCGGTGTGGTAATGGATTTGATCGAACAATCCGAGCGCCGGCCCGGAATTGGCGCGGGCGCAGATGGCCTCGGCCGCGCCGGTGGCGTGGCGCAGGACGAGCGGGCTGGGGTGGCCCGCGTTGGCGAAGGAGAGCCTGCCGGTTTCCAGATCAAGGGTGAGATAGCAGGCGGTGGTGAAGAGGGTGGTGCCGAGTTGCCGGAGGATCACGCGCAGGGATTTGTTCATCTGGGTGAGCAGCGTGCCGGGATCGCCGGCGACTTCGCTGAGCTGCTCCTCCAGGGCGCGCATCATGGCGGTGACGAGCGCCGCGCGCACGCCATGGCCCATGACATCACAAATGAAGATGCCGGCGACGGTGTCCGAAATCCGGACCACGTTGTAAAAGTCGCCGCTGACCGATGTGGTCGGATGAAAAACGCTGCAGAACCGCACGGCGCTGGCCTCCGGTGGGACGCCGCGCGGGAACGTGGGAAAACGGGCTGGCAGGAATGCCATCTGGAGTTCCCGCGCCATTTCAAGGTCCTCTTCCATGACGGTATTCTTTTCCCACAACTCGCGGGTGCGTTCCGCGACGCGTTGTTCGAGTTGTTCGTTGAGCATCCGCAGGTCGGCCTCGGCCTTGCGGCGCGCATGCCGGGATTCCACCTCCCGCATGGCGCGGTGGAAGGCGGGAACGAGGCGGCCGAGGCGGTCCTTGAGGACGAAGTCGGTGGCGCCGTTTTTCAACAGCTCCACGGCGGTTTCCTCACCGACGGCGCCGGAGATGACGATGACGGGCACGTCCGGGCAAATTCCGCGGGACATCGCGAGGGCCTGCGCTCCGTCAAAGGCGGGCAGTTTGTAATCGGCAAGGATGATCCCTGGCGGGCCCTCCCGCAGCGCGCGCTCGAACTGCTCGCGGGTCTGCACGCAGGTCGGGGTGAAGGCGATCCCTCCCTGCTTGAGTTCCCGCAGGATGAGCTCGGCATCGGGCGCGGAGTCCTCAAGGACGAGGATTCGGATGGGTGGTTTGTCCATGGTCTGGAGTGGGTTTAGCTGTTTGAAATCACATTCGTTTTGAGCCAATACCAACCGGTGTCACGGATGACATTGAGGAATGATTCGAACTCGACGGGTTTTACAATGAAGCTGTTGGCACCGAGTTGATAGGCGGTATCGATATCACGAACTTCCCGCGAAGACGTCAATACCACAACCGGCAGCTGTTTCGTGCGTTCGTCGGCCCGGATGCGGCGCAGGACCTCGATGCCGTCCACCTTGGGCAGTTTCAGGTCGAGCAGGACGACTTTGGGGCGCTTGCGCAAATCCCGCCCGCGGTGGGTGCCGGATCCGAAGAGGAAATCGAGTGCGGCCTGGCCGTCGGGCAGATGGACGAGGTGAGGCGCGAGGTCATGGTTGCGCAGGGCGCGGATGACGAGTTCCGCGTCGTGGGGATTGTCCTCGACGAGCAGGATATCCAACAAATCGACGTCGCGGTTCATGATTCGGGGTTGGGCAGGGAGAAATGGAAGGTGGCTCCGCGATCGACTTCGGCCTCCGCCCAGATACGGCCGCCGTGGCGCTGGATGATGCGCTGGACCAGGGCGAGGCCCACTCCGGTGCCGGGGAAGTCCTGCTGGCTGTGGAGACGCTGGAAGATGCCGAAGAGTTTGCCGGCATGGCGCGGATCGAAACCCGCGCCGTTGTCCTTGACGTGGTAGGTGCAGCCGCCGTCCCCGTTCACGCTGGCGCTGATCCCGATTTCGCCGGCATCGCGGACGCGGGTGAACTTGATGGCATTGCTGATGAGGTTCACCCACACTTGGCGGATCATCGCCTCGGCGGCGAAGGCGGGCGGCAGCTTGTGCAGGACGAGCCGCAGGCGGCGCTCCGGGCTGCGGGCGGCGAGTTCATCGAAAACATCGCGGGCCATGGTTTCCATGTCGATCCAGACTGGCTCGATGGGTTCGCGAACGAGGCGGGAGAAGGCGAGCAGGTCATCGATGAGGCGGCCCATCCGGCCGGCCTCGCTGTGGATCACGCCGAGCATGCGGCGGCCCTCTTCATCGAGCCGCCCGGCATAGTCCTCGAGCACCATGCGGGAGAATCCGTCCATCGCGCGGAGTGGTGCGCGGAGGTCGTGCGAGACCGAGTAGCTGAAGGACTCCAGTTCGCGGTTGGCGGCCTGGAGTTCGAGCGTCCGTTCCTCGACGCGCTTCTCGAGTTCGGCATGGAAACGGCGGAGTTTTTCCTCCGCCATGGAGCGCTCGATGGCGATGCGCACGACATGCGTGGCACGTTCGATCACCTCCATTTCGAAAGCCGACGGATGGCGTGGATTGCGGTAATAGATCGCGAAGGTGCCGAGAACATTTCCGCGGCCACAACGGATCGGAGTGGACCAACAGGCGCGGAGGCCGTGTCGGGCGGCAAGCTTCCGGAACTCCGCCCACAGCGGATCGGTGGCGATGTCGGAAACGATGACCTGGCGGTTGTCAAAGGCCGCGGTGCCGCAGGAGCCCACGCCCGGACCAATCGACATGCCATCCACCGCGCGGCGGTAGGCTTCCGGCAGGCTGGGCGCTGCGCCGTGCCGCAAATGGACGCCATCCTCGTCCAGAAGCAGGACCGAGCAGATCGCATCCGGCGTCAGCGCTTCCAGATCGCGCATCAGTTGATCCAGAACCACGTGCAGGGAATCCCCGCTCACGATCCGTTCCAAGGCGCTTTTTTCCCACGCCAGGAGTTGTTGGAACAACTTGCGCTCGGTGATTTCGGTGTGCGCCACGATCGCGCCGCCCGCATTTCCAACCGGCCGCAGCACCTCCATCGCGAACCAGCGCGGGCAGCCGGGGCCATCGCACGGGTATTCCATCGTGAAGCGCGGCTGCTCGCCCGCGAGCACGGATTTCAATCCCGCGCACGCTGCCGTCGCATGCGGATCCTGCGACTGGCAGGCGCTCTTGCAGACATCGAAATAGTTCGCGCCCACGCCGACGGTTTCGGTGTCGGGATCGCCGTTGGCCCTTGCGAATTCCAGCCAGGGTTCATTCACCGCCACGATCCTCCCCTCGCTGTCGAGCACAGCGATGTGCGCGGGGAGGGAGTTCAGAATCGCCGCCTGCAGCGTTTCGCTGGCATGCAGGGCCCGCTTGGCATCCGCCGGGCGCGGCGGGACCCCCGCGGCGTCCGCGGCATGTGGCCGGGATTTCCGGGTCTTCCGCAGGTTGCTTGTTTCCTTCCGGATCATGGGTTTGATGCACCGGATGATGCGTTTAAAAGGCAAAATAGCCCGCATCGGCGTTTTCCCAAGGGAAAAAACCATTGCCGCGGATCAAGCAGCGGTTCCGGGAAATCCGGCGTGGAAACCATCCGCTGACTTGAGACACAAGAGGCTCAACCGGGCCGGATTCCGCAGGCGTCCGGGGCGGTGCCCGGCGGAGGTGCGACGGGAAGATGCGGCACGTCCGTGGTCCGGCGAGTGAAGGCTGTTTTCAGCCCCTTTTGAGCGCGTGGTCGAGTGCGGCGGCGATGAAGCCGGCAAACAACGGATGCGGCCGGTTCGGCTTCGATTGGAACTCGGGGTGGAACTGCGCGCCGACGTAGAACGGATGATCGGGCAGTTCGATGATTTCCACCAGGCCTTCCTCGGCGGAGACCGATGAGATGACAAGTCCGGCCTCCTGCAGCTGCTCCTGATAATCCGAGTTGAACTCGTAGCGGTGGCGGTGGCGCTCGTGGATGCGCTCCCTGCCACCATATAACTCGGCGGCCCTGGTGCCGGCGAAGAGGATCGACTCACAGGAGCCGAGCCGCATGGTGGCGCCCATGTCCTCAACACCCTTCTGCTCCTCCTGCAAACAAATGACCGGATGCATCGTGGTCTTGTCGAACTCGGTGGAGTTCGCGTCCTTGAGGCCGCAGACGTTGCGCGCGAACTCGATGGTGGCGATCTGCATGCCGAGGCAGATGCCGAAATACGGGATCTTGTTCTCGCGGGCATAACGGGCGGCGGCGATCTTGCCTTCCGTGCCGCGGTCGCCGAAACCGCCTGGAACCAGAATGCCATCCACCTCGCCAATCTCGGATTGCGCGCCGTGATCCTCGACGGCCTCGGTATCCACCCGCACGATCTGCACCTTGGTGTCGTGATGCGCTCCGGCGTGGATCAGCGATTCGTAGATCGACTTGTAGGCGTCCTGCAGCTCGATGTATTTGCCGGCCACGGCGATGGTCACCTTGTGCTTGGGATGGATCACGCGCTGGACGAAGGTTTCCCACTGCTCAAGCGCGGGCGAGGGCGTGTGGCCGAGGCCGATCTTGTCCACCACGAGGCGGTCGATCTTGTCGCGGCGCAGGTCGAGCGGGCATTCGTAAATCGTGTGGGCCACATCGCGGAAGGCGACGACGTTCTTGCGCTCGACGTTGCAGAACATGGCGATCTTGCGGCGGTTGTCCTCGTCGAGATCCGCCTCGGTGCGGCAGATGATGATGTCCGGCTGGATGCCGATTTCGCGGAGTTTGGCGACGGATTGCTGGGTGGGTTTGGTTTTCACCTCGCCGGCCGCCTTGATGTAGGGCAGCAGCGTGACGTGGATGAAGCAGACGTTGTCCTTGCCGACTTCCAGCGCGTATTGGCGCAGCGCTTCGAGGAAAAGCAGGCCTTCCATGTCGCCGACGGTGCCGCCGATCTCGGTGATGAGCACGTCCACATCCGGGTTGTTGGCGGTGACATGCTGGAGGCGGGATTTGATCTCATCGGTGACGTGCGGGATGTATTGCACGGTTTTGCCGAGGTATTCGCCGCGCCGTTCCTTCTTGATCACCGAATCGAAAACCTGGCCGGATGTCAGGTTGTTCATGCGCGAGAGCACGCCGGAGGTGAAGCGCTCGTAATGGCCGAGGTCGAGGTCGGTCTCCGCGCCGTCGTCGAGCACATAGACCTCGCCATGCTGATAGGGCGACATGGTGCCGGGATCGACGTTGAGATAGGGATCGAACTTCTGCATCAGCACCTTGAGGCCGCGGGCTTCGAGCAGCGTGCCGATGGAGGCGGCCGCCAGGCCCTTGCCGAGTGAGGAAACGACGCCGCCGGTGACGAAGATGTATTTCATGGGAGTGAAAAGTGAGCAGTGGCAAGAAGACGTTCGATTTCGCGGGCTTGTTCGGGAGTATCGACACCCGGAGAGGCGTCGTTTGTCAAAAGAACCTTGATGGAGGCGCCGTTTTCGAGGGCGCGGAGTTGTTCGAGCGACTCGGCCTTCTCCAGCGGCGAGGGCGGCCAGCTGACGAAGCGTTCGAGGAAACCCCGGCTGTAGGCGTAGATGCCCTTGTGGCGCAGGACGGGCTGGCCGGGCACCGCGTTGCGGAAAAACGGCAGCGGCGAGCGCGAGAAATACAGCGCGCGTCCGTCGAGAGCGGTGACGACTTTCACCACGTTGGGGTCATGCGCCGCCGGGTCGGCCGGATCGAGCGGGTTGGCGGCGGTGGCCATGTCGAGCGCCGGATCGGCGGTCATGGTGGCGGCCAATTCGTCGATGAGCGCCGGATCGATCAACGGTTCGTCGCCCTGGATGTTGAGGATGTGCGTGGCCAGCGGCGCGGCTTTGAGGGCTTCGGCGATGCGGTCGGTGCCGGTCGGGTGGTCCGGCGAGGTCATTACGGCCTTGCCGCCGAAACCTTCCACGGCCTTGAGAATCCGCTCGTCGTCGGTGGCGACGAGGATTTCATCGAGATTGGAACACCGGCGGCAGCGCTCCCAAACGTGCTGGATCAGCGGTTTTCCGGCGATGGGATGCAGCGGCTTGCCGGGGAAGCGGGTGGAGCCCCAGCGCGCGGGTAGGACACCGAGAACATGGAAATTGGGAGAGGATTGAGGCACGCCTGTAAAAGGTTGGGCGAGCGTATGGCCGGGGACGCGCGGCGGACAAGAGCGGTTTCCAAAAAATCTCCGGGATTGTCAGATGACTCCGGAATTGCCATCCAGCGCCCGCAGATTCACCCACCCCACCTTCATGAAGCCCACACTCCTCGTCCTCGCCGCCGGCATGGGCAGCCGCTATGGCGGCCTCAAGCAGATCGATCCGATGGGGCCCAACGGCGAAACCGTGCTCGATTATTCGGTTTACGACGCCATCCGCGCCGGCTTCGGCAAGGTGGTCTTCATCATCCGCGAGGATTTCGCGCAGGCATTCCGGGATGGCATCGGCGCGCGTTTCGCCGACCGCATCGAGGTGGATTACGTGTTCCAGAAACCCGATGACCTGCCGGCGGGTTTCAGCGTGCCTGAGGGACGCGAAAAACCCTGGGGCACCGCCCACGCGGTGCGCGCCGCACGGAATGCGGTAAAGGGCCACTTCGCGGTGATCAACGCGGATGATTTCTACGGCCGCGACGCCTACCAGCGGGCGGCGGCGTTTTTCGACAGCCTGCCGGCGGATGCGGACGGCGCGATGGCCATGGTCGGCTATCCGCTGGAAAACACGCTGTCCGACCACGGGCACGTCAACCGCGGCATCTGCCGCATCGACGAGGGCGGCTTCCTCACCAACGTCGAGGAATACCTCGACATCGAACGCGAGGCCGACGGCCACGTGCGCGGCAACGCGCTCGACGGAAAACGCCACATCGTCCCGCCCGGATCGCTGGTATCGATGAACTTCTGGGCCTTCGGTCCGGCGTTTTTCGCCCAGCTTGAGGAAGGGTTCGGCCGTTTCCTGCTCGAAGCCGGGGAGCAATTGAAATCCGAGTGCTACATCCCGACGGTGGTGGATCAACTCATCCACGGCGGACACGCGCAGTGCATGGTGTTGCAGACCACCGGCCAATGGTTCGGCGTCACCTATCCCGCGGACAAGCCGTTCGTCGTGGAATCCATCCGCAAGCTGATCGCAGACGGCGAATATCCGGTAAAACTCGCCTGATTCGGCGGACAAGTCCGGCATCCATACTCCACATTCCGCATCCCAGTGCACTCCTCCGCCACTCCACATGACATCCGCGCGATTGCGGAGATGTTCGACATCCGCGCCGACTACATCCATGCGCACGCCTACGGTTCCGGACACATCAACGACACCTATTGCGTGACATTCGACCAGGCCGGCCAGCGCGTGCGCCACGTGGTCCAGCGCATCAACCACAACGTCTTCAAGGACCCGCTGCGGCTGATGGAGAACATCGAGCGCGTCACCCGGCACGCGTTGGCCACGCTCAAGGCGGCGGGCAACCCGCAGGCCTACCGCCGCACGCTCACCTGCATCCCGGCGCTTGATGGGAAACCCTTCACCACGGATGCGAACGGCAACTTCTGGCGTGTCTATCCCTTCATCGAGGGCGCGCGCGGATATGACGAACTCGAAACCAACGAGCAGGCCTATCAGGCGGCGCGCGCGTTCGGCGAGTTCCAGAAACTCGCCGCCACCCTCGGCGGCGCGCGGCTGCACGAAACCATCCCGGATTTCCACCACACGCCCAAACGGCTGGAGGCATTGAAAGCCGCGGTCCTGCTCGACAGCGCCGGACGCGCCATGGAGTGCGCCGCGGAGATCGACTTCGCCTTCGCGCATGCCGCCGATTGCTCGCGGGTCATCGACATGATGGAAACCGGCGAAATCCCCGAACGCGTCGTCCACAACGACACCAAGCTCAACAACGTGCTGCTCGACGACGCCACCGCCGAAGGCGTCTGCGTGATCGATCTGGACACCACCATGCCCGGCTCCGTGCTTTATGACTTCGGCGACATGGTGCGCACCGCCACCCCCGCCACACGCGAGGACGACCCGGACCCCGACGACCGCACCGTCAGGCTCGACCGCTTCGAGGCCCTCGCGCGCGGATACCTCTCCAGCGCCGTGTTTCTAACCGACAGCGAGCGCGCGATGCTCGCCTTCTCCGGCAAACTCATCACGCTGGAGGTCGGCATCCGTTTCCTCACCGATTATCTGAGCGGCGACGTCTATTTCAAAATCAAGCGCCAGCGCCACAACCTCGACCGCTGCCGCAACCAGTTCGCCTTCGTGCGGGCCCTCGGGAACAACATGTCCGCCATGGAGGACATCGTGGCGCGTCTTTCCCGGATGGAGGTTCCCGCATGAAAATCCTCGTCACCGGCGGCAGCGGCTTCATCGGCTCCCACATCGTCGAACACTATCGGGAAACGGCCGCGGAAATCCGCGTGCTCGACAACCTGCGCAGCGGCTACCGGCACAACCTCGACGGCCTCGACTGCGTTTTCATCGAGGGCTCGGTGACCGACAGGGAAATTGTTAGAAAAGCCGTTCAAGGGGTGGACCTCGTGTTCCACCTCGCCGCGCTCGTCAGCGTTCCCGAGTCGATGGAGAAACCCGGCGAATGCGTCGATATCAACGTGCGCGGCCTGCTCAACGTGCTGGAGGAAGCCTACGCCACCGGTGTGAAGAAACTCGTCTTCGCGTCCTCGGCCGCGGTTTATGGCGACAACCCCGCCGTGCCCAAAGTCGAGACGATGCTGCCGGAGCCGAAAAGCCCCTATGCCATCACCAAGCTCGATGGCGAGTACTATCTCGACATGTTCCGCCGCGAGGGCCGGTTTGAAACCGCCTCGCTGCGTTTCTTCAACGTCTTCGGCCCGCGCCAGGATCCGCAAGGCGCCTACGCCGCCGCCGTGCCGATCTTCATTGAGAAGGCCGTCCGCGGCGAGGACATCACGGTCTTCGGCGATGGCTCGCAAACCCGCGATTTCATCTATGTGAAGGACATCGTCGGCGCGCTCGCCTTCGCCGCCGAGACCCCCGGCGTCACCGGCGTGTTCAACGCGGGTTACGGCGGCCAGATCACCATCAACGACCTTGCCGCGCAAATCATCGCCAACGCCGGAACCTCGTCGCGAATCCACCACGCCCCCGGGCGGCCGGGTGACGTGAAACACTCGCGCGCCAGCGCCGACAAGCTTCTAACAGCAGGCTGGAAACCGCGCCACACGCTGGAGGAGGGCCTCGCCCGCACTTTTGAATTTTTCAACAAGCAGGCGCGCTCGTAACGCGATCTTCCCGCCCTCGGCGTCCACCTCCATCCCGTTCTCACGAACGGGCCTGAGCGACCTTTTTTCCCTTCCCCGCTCCGGGGACTCCCGCCACATCCTCGCGGCTCCAGAGGAGGCAGGAGCGGAATAAGGACTTCCCAATCCCGGGTTTCATGTGATCCTGAATCCGATCATGAAAATCCTGCTCGTCTGCATCCTGTTCAATCTGCCCATGGTGCTGGATGCGCAAAATGAAAAACCGGATCCACTGACAGTCCGCGCCCTGGCAGGGATCGAAAAAAGGATGGGTATCGAGTTCCGCATTCCGTTCCCCGCCAATTTCGACCCGGATGCCTACATGAAACGGCCCCTCGCGCTGGTCCCGGTTCATGACACAAAAGTCTGCGCAACGCGTCCGATCATCAATCCCCATGACGAACCCATGAAAGTGGAGTGGATGATGGGTCCCGCCGACATCACAAAACTCGGACAGGATGGAATCGATTGTTCCATCGATCTCGATGAACAGGGGGAATTCACCCGCTTAAGTCTCATCGCGGACTGGGCTTCTGATGGTGGAAACCACCAAATCCACCGGGGCGGGAATGAGAGTGGCAGGGAGTTTTTCGAACGGGCCCGGCTGACCTATCGTTTCCGGGCCGCCAAAGCGCAAAACCCCGCTTTGGCGCAACTTTTATTGGCGGGCTTCGAAAAGATGGCTGTCACCATTCAAACCCTGCGCAAAGAAGCATCGGAAAGCGGGGCGGCACCCGCAACGCAACGCGATTGAAGCGGTTGCCGCCTGTTGCCAAAATTCCAGTGGTTTGTCGTGCGGGCAACTTGGATCCGCCGTGCCCCCCGTTTTCGAAATCGCAGAAGCTCTCAAAAACGCCGTCGCCCGGGGCGACCGTCCGCGCGTGCTCTTGAAAGCCCCGACGGGTTCCGGAAAATCGACGGAAGTCCCCGGCATGCTCGTGGATGCCGGCATCTCCGGCATGATCCTCGTCATCGAACCGCGCCGCATGGCTGCGCGCCTGCTCGCCGGGTGGGTCGCGAAACAACGCGGCACCGCACTCGGCCGCGAGGTTGGCTATGCCGTGCGTTTCGACACGAAGTATGGCAACGACACGCGCATCCTCTATCTCACCGACGGGGTGTTCCAACGCTGGATCCAGGACGATCCCGAACTCCGCGGCGTGGGCGCCGTGGTGTTCGACGAGTTCCACGAACGCCGACTGGCGGTGGACATCGCGCTCGCCCGTTGCCTGGACCTGCAGGACGGGCCGCGCCCGGATTTGCGTGTGATCGTGATGTCCGCCACGCTCGAAACCGCCGGACTCGCCGATTTCCTAACACCCGCCGTTTCACTCGAAGCCGGCGGGCGCACCTATCCGGTGGACATCCTTTACCGTCCCGAACGTCCGCCGCTGAACGACCGCCGCGGCGGCCCGCCGCGCGAGATTCCGATATGGGAGAAAATGGTGACCGTCTGTCGCGAGGCGATGGCCATGCCGGACGCCGGAAACATCCTGATGTTCCTGCCCGGCACGCATGAGATCCGCAAGACCATCGAGTTGTTGGAAGCGGGTTCCACCACGCGCGGCTGGGATGTCTTTCCCCTCTACAGCTCGCTGCCGCCCGCCGCGCAGGAGGCGGCCATCTCGCCCGGCCCGAAACCCAAAATCATCGTCGCCACCAACGTCGCGGAAACCTCGCTGACCATCGAGGGTGTTAGATCCGTGATCGATTCCGGCCTCGCCCGCATTTCTTCCTACGAGCCGCGCCGCGCGATCAACACGCTGCTCATCAAGAAAATCTCCCGCGCCGCCGCCGAGCAACGCGCCGGCCGCGCCGGCCGCACCGCGCCGGGTCGCGCCTTCCGCTTGTGGAGCGAGGCGGACCACGCGAAGCGCGCGGACTTCGAAGCGCCGGAAGTCCACCGCGTGGATCTCGCGGAGGCGGTCTTGTTGCTTAAAGCCGCCGGGGTAGCCGAAATCCGCGACTTCCGCTGGTTCGACGCGCCGCACGAAGCCGCCCTTGTGAGGGCGGAGCACTTGTTGCATGACCTCGGCGCTCTCGATGCGGCGGGCAATCTAACCGATGAAGGCGCGAAGATGGCCTCGCTGCCGCTGGAACCGCGCTTTTCGCGGCTGATGCTCGCCGGCCACGAACACGGTTGTGTGGCGGAGACAGCGTTCATCGCCGCCGCCGTGCAAGGCGAGGGCGTGTTCACCAACAAACGCGGTGGAGTCGGCCGCAAGGACTTCATCTTCGCAGACGATCACTCGGATTTCGCAGGCGAGTGGCGCGCCTTCGAATCGGCGGAGGAAATGGGTTTCGATCCGAAACGCTGCGGCCAGCTCGGCATCCTCGCCCGCGGCGCGCGTGAGACGGCGCAGGGCTTCGATCGACTTCGCTCGCTCGCCAAGCGCTTTGGCTGGGATTGGAACCCCGTCGATTTCAAGGCACACCGCGAGGCCGTCGGCCATGCCATGCTCGCCAGTTTCAGCGACCAGCTCGCGATCCGTTTCAACCAGGGCACGCTCGCCTGCAAACTCGTCGGCAACCGCCGCGGCAAACTCGACGAGGAATCGTGCGTGAAAGACGCGCCCGCCTTCGTCGCGGCGGAAATCACCGAAGTCGAGGCCCGCGAAGTCATCACCCACCTGCGCCGCGCCACCGCCATCGATCCCGCATGGCTCGCCGGCTTGTTTCCCGACGACCTCACGCAAAGCGACGGTGCCGCCTGGGACGAGGCGCGCCGCCGCGTGGTCGCGCGCAAGGAAACCCGTTTCCGCGATCTGGTGCTGGAAACCAAGGAGACCGACCAGAACGTCAACCTCGACCAGGCCGCCGGGATTCTCGCGGCGAAGGTTCTAACAGGCGAGCTGGTGTTGAAGAACTGGGACCACGCCGTGGACCAGTGGACGGCGCGGCTCAAATTGTTAGGCAGCGCCATGCCGGAGCTGGAGATGCCGGGTTGGAGCGACGGGGACAAGGCGGACGCCATCGCGCAGATCTGCCATGGCGCGGTGGCCTACAAGGACATCAAGGAGGCCAATGTCTGGCGCGTGCTGCGCGAGTGGCTCAGCCCCGCCCAGCGCGCGGCGCTCGACTCGTATTGCCCCGAGCGCATCGATCTGCCCAACGGCCAGTCCGCGAAAATCACTTACGAACCGGGCAAGGATCCATTCATTGCAGTGCGCGTCTCCCACCTCTTCGGCGTGTGGGAAACCCCGGCCATCGCCGGCGGGCGCGTGCCGCTGCTCGTCCACATCCTCACGCCCGGCCAGAAACCCTGGCAAATGACCAAGGACCTGAAAGGCTTCTGGTCATCCGGCTATGCGCAGATGAAAAAAGAAGTCGCCGGGCGTTATCCGAGACACCCGTGGCCTGATAACCCGAAATGTAGCGGCGGTCTGTGACCGTCGCAGTTTGTTATCATTCCACCGGCGGTCACAGACCTCCGCCACAGTTCACAAAGAAAAAAAATGTTCCGCCTCATCCTGTTGATATCCTTGTTGCCCATCGCCGCCGCGTTGATTGCCCGTTGGTGGTTCGGGCTGCGTGTGCTGGCGGACACGGGCAAACAAACCTGCCGCTGTGATCTCGCGCGCTGGATGCCCGCTCCGGGTGACGCGGCGGTCATCCACCGGGCGGAGAGAAGCGCGGCGGAATTCGGCCATGAGCTCCGCCTGAAGTCGCTCGCGGAATGGCGCGAGCAGGACCCCAAGGCGGCCGCCGCGCGCGAAGGCACGCGCCGGTTCGGCCGTGCCGTGCCGCCGCTCAGCGCCATGATCGCGGTGTTCGCGCTCGTCGTCGGCAAGGTCCCGCTGGCGGGCGCGCTGGCCATCGTGGCGGGCGCCTGCGCGCTGGCTGCCGCACTCGGACTGCTCTCGCTGCCGCCCGAACTGCAGGCCATCGCGCGCGGCGCGGGAAAATTGCGCCAGCAGAAGGGGTTTCCGGCACGCGAGGATGAGGAAAACGTCGTCCAGTGCGCCATCGCACACGCCTGGGACGAGGCGGTGCCGCCGGTGCTGCGCTGGTTGCAGCGCTGAGCGGACATCGCAATCCACCCTTGCCGCGAGGCCGCTCCCTGTTATAGGTCATTCCATGGAAGAATCACCGGAGAATCATGGCATCGCCCGCCGCGATTGGCTGAAAGGCTTCGGTCTCGGCGGTGCCGCGGCAATGCTCGGCACCCGCCATGCAAGCGCCGCGCCGGAAGCCGGCAACCCGAATGTCCGGGGGATTGTCTTCATGGTATCCGATGGCATGAGCCCCGGCGTGCTGACGCTGGCCGAGTCGTTTTCCCAACTCACCCGCAAGCGCGGCACCGAGTGGTGGCGGCTGTTCAACAACCCCGCCGCCGCGCGCGGGCTGATGGACACCGCCTCCGCCAACTCGATGGTCACTGATTCCGCCGCCGCATCCTCCGCCTGGGGCGGCGGCCAACGCGTCAACAACGGCGCGGTCAACATCTCACCCCACGGCAAGGCCATCGAGCCGATCGCCGCGCTTTTGAAAAAAGCCAAACCCGCCACACGCATCGGCCTGGTGACCACCGCCACCGTCACCCACGCCACGCCGGCCGGCTTCGCCGCATCGACCGCCAAAAGAGCGGATGAAAACGACATCTCGCCCCAATACCTCGAACGTGTGGATGTGATCCTCGGCGGCGGCTCCGGATTCTTCGACGCCAGGTCCCGGCCGGACAAACGCGACCTCCGCGGTGATTTCTCCAGGGCCGGCTACGGCATCGCCCACACCCGCGACCAATTGTCCGCCGCCAGGGGAAAAAAACTGTTAGGCACCTTCACCCGCGGCCACCTGCCGTTTTCGATCGACCGCGACCACGATGCGAAACTCGCCGCACGCGTGCCGACGCTGGCGGAAATGACCGATGCCGCGTTGTCCCGATTCCTGGAGGATGACCAACCCTTCCTGCTGCAGGTCGAGGGCGCGCGCATCGACCACGCGGCGCACCTCAACGACATCGGCGCGCTGCTCGGCGACCAACTCGCTTTCGATGACGCCGTCGCCAGGGCGCTCGCGATGACCGCCGGCCGCAACGACATCCTGGTGGTCGTCACCAGCGACCACGGCAATGCCAATCCCGGCCTCAACGGCATGGGCATGGGCTACGCGGAAAGCACGCAGCGTTTCCAGCGCATCACCCGCTTCAAGGCGTCCCACGAACGGATCTTCGCCGACTGGGACAAGCTCAAGGGCGGCGATGTGGCGCGGTTGACCGGCATGGTGGAAAGCGCCCTCGGCCTGGTGCTGCGCAAGGAGGAGGCCGCCGCCCTGCACGACATCCTCAACCAGCGCAAGGTGGTGGAGTGGAATCATCTGTTGGAAAAACCCGAGGGATTGTTAGGCCAGTTCACCGGCAACCACACCGCCATCGGCTGGACCGGCACCACCCATACCGCGGACACCACGCTCGTTTCGGCAATCGGCCCGCAGGCCGGGCGTTTCTCGGGCATTGTGAAGAACACCGATGTCTTCCAACACTTTGTCGATCTGCTCGGATGACAGAATACCGACTTCAGAATTGAACCACGGATGAAAGAAAGGATTCGAGCAGGTGGTTCAAGTTTACAGTCCCGGATCAACAGTCACCCCGCATCTTCATCTCTCTTATCTGCGTCCATCCTGTTCATCCGCGGCTGAAGAACTCCAGTAACGTTCAGGTGGATTCTTGAATCCCAAGGGGATTGCGTATCCCAGCCCGGGGTTGGCACAACCCCGGGAATGGGGTGCATGGGTTTTGACAACCCGGAAAGGGTTGTGGAGTCATAGGGTTGTGATTGTGTTTGGGGTGGATCGGCGTCTGGTCTGCGGAACGCTTTCAGCGTTCGTGACGGGTGGTGGCGCGGACCCCGGGGTTGTTCCAACCCCGGGCTGGAGTGTGGAATCCCCTTGGGATTGGATGCAGTGGCTGAATAGTTGCAATCTCCAAATGGAACCGCATTCGTTCGAACGAGTTTCCGCGATTGCCGCCGGCCCCGTTCCATGCGATTCATGTTCCATGAGGGTGGTCAAAACAGGCGCGGATCTCCGCCAGGTCCTTGATGAATACACTGCGGCCGGATGCCGCCGCGTGCTGGTGCCTACGATGGGCGCGCTGCACCACGGCCATCTCGAACTGGTCAGGCACGCCCGCATGACGGCGGGACCCGGGGGCACGGTGATCGTTTCGATTTTCGTCAACCCCATCCAGTTCGACCGCGCGAACGATCTGGACGCCTACCCGCGCCCGGTGGAAAGCGATCTGGAAAAGTGCCTCGCCGCCGCTGTCGACGTCGTGTTCCTGCCCGAGGTGGCGGCGATGTATCACGCGGACCGCTCGGTGACGGTGGCCGAGTCGCTGCTTTCCAAGGGCCTTTGCGGCGCATCCCGCCCGGGACACTTCGATGGCGTCTGCACGGTGGTGTTGAAACTGTTTCTCCTGAGTGGTTGTGATGCGGCGGTCTTCGGTGAAAAGGATTTCCAGCAACTCGCCATCATCCGCCGCATGGTCCGCGATCTCGACGTGCCGGTTGAAATCCTCGAATGTCCGACTGTTAGAGAGTCCGACGGCCTTGCGATGTCCTCGCGCAACGTGCGGCTCAACGCCCGGCAGCGCGCCGACGCGCCGCGCATCCACCGCGCGCTCGCCGCCGCCGGGAAACTCGCCCATGCGGATGAAATCCTCGCCGCCGCCCGCGCGGAAATCGAAGCCTCGCCCTTCGCGCGCATCGATTACCTGGAACTGGTGGATGCGCAAACCCTGCAACCCGTCACCGATCTCCACCAGCCCGCCGTGCTGGCCGCCGCGGTGTTTTACGGCGAGGTGCGCCTGATCGATCACGTGGCGGTTCCTGCTCGCAAGCCACCGCACACAACCACTCATGCCATGTCATGCGATTGATTTCATGACCTGATGCCCATGATCCGCGGCGTTCCGCATTCCATGGTTTTTCCGCGCTCTTCAGCGGTTCACGATCTCCAGCCACTTTTCCCGGCGGAACCATGTTTCCTGGCGCTTGGCGTATTGGCGGGTGGCGGCATTGATGAGATCCTCGCAAGTGGCGCGATCGGTTTCCCCGGCGATCAGCGAGCGGATCTCGCGGAAACCGATCGCCTTTTCGCAATTGGTGGAGACATTGCCGAGGGCGGCGACTTCCGCAATCGCGCCACCATCGAGCATCCCCCGGGTGCGGGCGCCGATACGGGCGTGGAGATCGGGCCGCGTGCGCCGGATGACGATGCCGCGCAGGCCTGCGGAGATTTCGCGGGTTTGGGATTCCCATTGGTCGCGCAGGCTGGAGGCTTTCGTGCCGGTGAGCAGGCAGATTTCCAGGGCGCGGGACACGAAGCGGCGGTTCTGCAGCGCCGTGCGCGAGGCTTCCACGGGGTCGAGCGAGCGGAGTTCGGCGACGAGATCCTCCAGCGGCCGGGCGTCGAGTTCGGCGCGCAGTTTGGCATCGCCCGTCGGCAAGGGCGCGGGGCCGTGGGTGAGGAATTTCAGATAGAGACCGGACCCCCCGGTGATGATGGGTGTCCTGCCCCGGCTTTGGATTTCCGCAATGACGGGTTTCGCCATGCGCATGTAGCTGCCGGCGTCGGTTTTTTCCGCCGGATCGAGCACGCCATACAAGTGATGCGGCACGATGGCGCGCCCGCCGGCGGACGGCGCGGCTGTTAGAACGTCGAGGCCGCGGTAGAGTTGGAACGCGTCGGCATTGACAATCTCGCCACCGAGTTGGCGCGCCATCTCCAGCGCGAACGCGGATTTCCCCGAAGCGGTGGGTCCGCAGATGAAAATGGGGCCGGTAGTATCAGATCGAATCAAGGGATTTTCTGATTTTTTGTTGGGACGGGACCTGTACATGGGCGAGCTTGCGAGGTCGAGAGTTTCGATTTGGCCGGGATGCTTTTGAACCTTGCGGGATGTTGGCCTGCGGGAAGCAAGGTGGCTGCGGCAGCGGGTGCTTGGCGGAGGTGGTGATGGGCTGCGTTGCCCGCAGATGGGCCGCCGGTGGCGCGGGCGCGGCGGGAAAGCGGGATTTTTTGCGATGCCCGGCAGGTCGAGGGTGTCGGTGCTGGCGGCCCCTTCCTCGCCCCCGCCAATGATCCGGTTGTTGGGGGTCTTGCGGGATGGCTTGTTCATGGTGGCGCGTAGATGCCATGTTGGCCACCATCCGATCATCCGCCGAAGCAGCCGGGCGGGCCGGAGCCCTGCCTCCCTCGGCCGGCGTGGAAATGGCATCAGTGAAAGTGCCGGTAGAAACCGGCATGGAAATGAGCATCAAAGAGTCTGACGGAGAACAACTGGCCAAAAACCCACTCCACCCATCAGATGACACCCATCCGAAGTGATGCGCTTTGAAGTGATCGGTGACAGCAACTCCGGACGGTCCGGATGGCGGAGACTCTGAGATTTCCGCCTGGCCGGAGAGGCAGTTCCCCGCGAATCGCCAAGGGAATGACGAATTGATGCTTCGGAGATGCTGTCACCGGATTCATATCGATGGGCGCGTCGCATGGCGGGCGGCTCATCGTAGCATGAAGAACCTCACCTCCACGAAATCCAGTGTGTGGCGGAGGATTTCCATTATCCATCAATCCATCACTTCAGCAGCATCAGGATCGGCTGTGGCCAGACACCGAGGACGAGCGTGGCCACCGTGAGAATGGCGACACAGGCCTTGCTGATGGGTGGCAGCGAGACTGCGGCGCGATTGCCGGGCTCCGCCCACCACATGGCTCGGACGACCTTGAGGTAATAGTAGAAACCGGCAGCCGCGGCGATGAAGGCGACGCCCACAGCGGCCCACATGCCGGCATCCACGGCGAGCGCGAAGACGAAGAACTTGCCGATGAAACCGGCGGTGAGCGGGACACCCGCCAGCGCGGCCAACAGGATGGTCAGTGCCAGCGCGAGTGTGGGATTGGTTTTACCCAGCCCGTTGAAGTCGCTGATGTCCTCGCCATCCCGCTGGATGCGGACTTGGGCGAGGATGAAGAAGACGCCGAGGGTCATGAGCAGATAAGTGGCGAGATAGAGCGAGACCACCTGCACGGAACCGAGTGTGCCGGCGGCGGGTGCCATGCCGCATGCCAGTGCCAGCAACAGGAAACCGGCGTGGGCGATCGAGGAGTAGGCGAGCAGGCGTTTGAAGTTGGTTTGCGGAATCGCGGCGAGGTTTCCGAACAGCAGTGTGGCGATGGAGAGAATGGCCAGTAATTTGAGCACCGGTCCGCGCGTGAGGTCACTGCCCAGGAAGGGATCGAGGAAACGCATCATCAGGATGAATCCCGCGGCCTTGGAGCCGACGGACAGGAACGCCGTGACCGGCGTGGGCGCGCCCTGATAGACATCGGGAATCCACACCTGCATGGGAACCGCGCCGATTTTGAAGCCGAGGCCGACCATGACCAGGGCAATGCCGAAGAGAAGGGGGGCGGGATCTGAAATTTGAGAATTGAAATTTGAAATTTCACGGAGATTCATCGTGCCGGTGGTGCCATAGACCCAGGCGATGCCGTAAACGAGGAAGCCGGTGCTGAGCGCGCCGAGGATGAGGTATTTCACGCCGGCTTCGAGCGAACCGACGTTGCGGCGCATGTAGGCGACGAGGATGTAGAAAGTGACGGTGACGAGTTCGAGTGCGACGAAGGCGCCGGCCAGGTCTTTGGCGGAGGCGAGCCACATCATGCCGGCACAGGCGAAGACCGGCAGCGCGTAGAACTCGCCGGTGCCGTTTTCCGAGCCCGGATGTTCGGTGTGGCGGGCGAGGATCTTGCGGTAGTCGATGGACATCAGCACGACGAAGATCGTGGTGACCAGCGCGAGGATCTTATAGAAACGGGCGAGGGGATCGAACCGGTAGAAGTTCCACAGCGGCCAGTCCATCCAATCCTTGGGGAACTTCGGTGCGAGGTGGATGACTCCATCCACTTCACGGGATCCCATCGCGACTCCGAATTCCGGGCCAATGGCGATGAACGTGAGAAGGAGAATGCCGCCGAGTCCGATGGCGGCGAATACGCCTACCCATGCCTTGCTCTTCGCAGGCACGAAGGCTTCGGCGAGCAACAGCAGCAGCCCGAGGGTGACGGTGAGGGCTTCGAGGTAATAGGCGGGCATGGGTGATAGTGAAAAAGTGATCAGTGATCAGGAGAAGATCATTTGAGGAGATTGAGCAGCAGGTTTGGATAGAGCCCCACCGCGAGGAGCGCGACAACGAGCAGCACTGCCGGGATGCGGTCAGCCAGGGTGAGGTCCGCGGCGGACCCGGTGGTTTTCACGGCGGGTCCATGGAAGATGTTGCGGTAGGCGCGCAGCATGTAAACCGCCGAGATGACCACGCCCCAGATCGAGAGGATGCAGGCGATTTGCACCGGGCCGAGGCCGGTAAGGCCGTTGTAGGATTTGAAGGCGGCGAGGAAAACCAGCACCTCGCCGGCAAAGTTGGCGAGGCCGGGCAGGCCGATGGAGGCCATGGCGGCGATGCCGAAAACGAAGGCGAGTTTCGGCGCGGATTTGGCGAGACCGCCGAGATCGGAGAGATCGAGCGAGCCGGTGTTGCGCTCGATGCGGTCGGCGAGACCGAAGAGCAGAGCGATGGAAACGCCGTGGGCGAACATGAGCAGCACGGCGGCGGGTTGGGCGAGCGGGTTTTCCGGGAACGCGATCAGCGCGGCGATGGCGAGGAAGATGTAGCCCATGTGCATCACCGACGAATTGCCGAGCATGGTATCGAGGCGTTTCTGCGAGATGGTGACGAAGCCCACCCACAGGATGTTGCCTAACAGAAGCACGAGCAGCGGCGTGAGCCATGCTTGAAGTCCCACGGGAACGAGCGGCACGGCGACGCGCAACAGGCCGTAGAGACCGAATTTTTTCAGCACCCCGGCATGCAACATGGCGACGGGTGCCGGAGCGCTGGCATAAGCCGGAGCGGCCCACGAGTGGAAGGGAAAGAGCGAAACCAGCGTGCCGAAACCCACAAGCAGCAGCGCGGCGATGCTCTTTTGTGAGGCGGGAACGACCTTGTCCTTCGCGGCGATCATCCCGGCGATGTCGTAGGTGCCGGTGAGGTTGGCGAGCCAGACAAGGCCGGCGAGCAGGATGATCGATCCAAGGCCGAGATAGATGGTGATTTTCCAGGCGATCTCCTTGCGGTCGCCGCGGCCGAGCATGCCGATCATCAGGAAGGTCGGGATCAGTGCGAGTTCGTGGAAGGCGTAGAAGAAGAACAGGTCGGTGGCGGCGAAGGCACCGAGCGCTCCGGCCGAGATGAGCAGGGATGAGCCGAAATAGAGTTTCTCTTTTCCTTCCGGAGCCTTGCCGGAAAGTACGGCGGCCATGGTGACAATCACCGTGAGCAGCACCATCACCGCGCTCATGCCGTCGGGAAAACCGAAAGCCAGATTGAGTGCGGGTTTCTCAAGCACGGGCAGGGAAAACGACCAGCAGGTGCGTTGCCAGGTGAAAGCGGCATAGGTGCCCAGCGCGAGATTCGCGGCGGCCGCGCCGATGGCTGTGAGCCGTGTGGGCGCACCCAGCAGGATCGCGATGAACGCAACGAGCGGAAGAAAGACGAGAATGGCTAGCATGGGGTCAGAGGAAAACGGTAAAATAGATGACGAGGATGACGCCGAGGCCGAAGGCAAAAGCATATCCCTGGAGTTGGCCGGATTGGAGCCGCCGACGAGCAGGCCGTTGATGAGGAGTTCATCGAAGAAATGGACGATGGCGGCGAAGGCATCCTGGAAATAACGGACGAGATAGTTGTCGTAGATGCGGTCGATGTAGAAGCGCTCGCGCAGCATAGGGATAGAGAGCGGATCCTTGTCCTTGCCTGAATAGAGCAGGAATGCGCTGCCCGCCCCGAGGATGAGAGCGATGGCGGAAACCCAGAACAGGAAATTGACGTGGAACTCGCCGGCATGTTGTGGCGCGGCGGGCGAGAACTGGTGAACGAAGCCGTATCCGCCGATCACCGCAAGGATGCCGAGAACGACCAGCGGCACGAACATCAGCGGACCCACCTCGTGCGCGTGGTCGGCGTGATCGGATTTGGGTTTGCCGAGGAAGGCGACGACGAACAGCCGCGTCATGTAGAACGGTGTGAGCACGGCGACGAAAGCCGCGATCCAGAAGAGCACCGGTTGCCTGCCGTGTGCGGCTTCCAGGATCAGTTCCTTGGAGAAGAATCCGGAAGTGAAAGGAACCGCGATGAGTGCGGCGAATCCGGCGAAGAACGTGATGCCGGTGATGGGCATCTTCTTGAGCAGTCCGCCCATTTTCCAGATGTCCTGTTCGTGATGGCAGGCGTAAATCACCGCGCCGGAACCGAGGAACAGCAGCGCCTTGAACCACGCGTGGGTGAAGAGATGGAACATGCCCGCTTCACCGGCGAGCAACCCGACGGCCATGATCATGTAGCCGAGTTGCGAGAGGGTGGAATAGGCGAGCACGCGCTTGATGTCGTCCTGTTGCACGGCCATCAGCGCGGCGACCAGCGCGGTGATGCCGCCGGTCCAGGCGATCACGTCGCCGGCAAATCCCTCGAAGGCTTCGGTTCCGATGGAAAACTGCAGCCGGAACAACATGTAAACGCCGGCCGCGACCATGGTGGCGGCGTGGATGAGGGCGGACACCGGCGTGGGGCCTTCCATTGCGTCGGGCAGCCAGACATGCAACGGCACTTGCGCCGACTTGCCGACCGCACCACAAAACGTGCAAAGGATGGCTGCGGAGAGCACCGAGGCGGAAACGCCGGCCGGGATTTCCATTTCGGAAAACACGAGTGTGCCGGTGATGCCCCACAGCATGAGGATGCCGATCATGAAACCGAAGTCGCCCACGCGGTTGCAGAGGAAGGCTTTTTTCGCGGCATCCGCGGCGGATTCCTTCTGATACCAGTGGCCGATGAGCAGGTAGGAACTGAATCCGACCAGCTCCCAGAAGATGAAGGTCATGATGAAGTTGTCCGCCAGCACGATGCCGGTCATCGAGAACATGAAGAACGAAAGCCCGGTGAAATAGCGGGCCTTGCCTTCGTCGTCCTTCATGTAGGCGAGCGAGAAGATGTGAACCAGCGCGCCGATGCCGGTCACGATGACC
>JALOUA010000079.1 GCA_025457625.1 Akkermansiaceae bacterium | reverse complement strand
GTCCGCCGCCCTTACTTGCCATGGAACCCGCCAGCACACCCACAACGCCCAAGCCCGCCCGCGGCCTTGGAGGCAGGATTTTCGACATCCTCTCGGGATTCGGGCTCGCCACCATCCTGTTGCTGATCCTGGGATTGCTGACGTTTTTCGCCACGCTTGAGCAGGTCGAATACGGGCTTTATCCCACGCTCAACAAATACTTCCACTGGAAGTCGGTTTTCCTGATTCCCGAACTCAAGGACAAGATGGTGCCGCTCATTCTGCCCGGCGGCTACTGGGTGGGCGTGGTGCTGCTCATCAATCTCACGCTCGGCGGCGTCATCCGCATCCGCAAGGGGTGGAAACACGCCGGCAACCTCATCTCCCACCTCGGCATCATCTTCATGCTCGTCGCCGGCGGCGTGGCCCACCATTTCTCGGAGCGCGGCAACATGGCCGTCGGCGAGGGCGAAACCAGCAACACCGCCGAGGACTACTTCGAATACGTCGTCGAGGTGGCGGAAATCAAGGACGGCAAGCCGGACTCGATCCATGTCATCCGCGGCGGGCATCTCACCGATTTGGAAGCCGGCAAAACCCGCATCTTCCGCCTGCCCGACCTGCCTTTCGATCTGGAAATCGGCGGTTATCTCAAGAACGCCGTGCCCGTCGCCATCACCGAGCGCGCGCCCGCCGGGAACGAACTCGTCGCCGACAATTATTATCTCATGGAGCGGCCCGACGAGATCAACGCCGAGGCCAACACCGCCGCCGCTTACGCGCGCATCGTCCGGCGCGATGGGAAAAAATCCGAGCCCTTCATCCTCGCCGGCGCGAGTTTCCACCCCTTCACCGTGAAACATGACGAACGCGTCTTCACTGTGGACATGCGCAAGCGCCTCTGGCCGATGCCCTTCAGCGTGCAACTCGACGAGTTCACCGCGGCCTTCCATCCGGGCACGATGAAACCGAGCAAATTCGTCAGCAAGATCACGCGCATTGAAAACGACAGCGAGGCGAAATACACCATCCAGATGAACGAACCGATGCGCTACGAAGGACTCACCTTCTTCCAGGCCAGCTACGGCCCGCCCGGCGCCGGTCCCGGCCAGCGCATGTACTCGGTTTTCGAAATCGTCAGAAACCCCGCCGACAAGTGGCCGGAATACAGCCTCTACGTCGTCACCTTCGGCATGCTCGTCACCTTCCTCACCAAACTCGGCGGATACCTCGCCGGCAACTCCCGCAGGAAACGCAATGTCTGACACCTCCTCACGCGCCGGCCGCTGGATCGCCGCCATCCTCGCGATGGCCGGCCTCGCCCTCGTTTTCTATCAACTCGTCGTCGACAACACACCGAAGGGCGAGGTCCGCAAGATCGACGGCTACCAGCCGTGGACCGCCGAAACCCTCGCCGCCGCCGACACGCTGCCCGTGCAGGACGGCGGGCGCATCAAGCCGCTCTCCACCTACGCCGGCTTCACCATGCTCGGCCTGCACGGCGCGCGCTCGATGAAAATCGAGGATTCCACCGGCAGGGAACACCGCATCAAGCCGTCCGCATGGCTGCTCGACATCCTCTTCCGCCCGCAGTTCGCCATCCACCAGCCGACCTTCCGCATCGACAACTCCGCCGTGCTCGAAGCCATCGGCGTCAAGCCCCGCGGCAAGCGCGACCGCTACAGTTATGCCGACATCGAACCCGGCCGCGACAAGCTCGGCGAGCTCACCGCCGCCTACGGCCGGATCGAGGCCAAACAACGCGACCCGCTGCAAACGCAGGTGCTCGACCTCGCCACCAACCTGCGGACTTACGAGAGTCTGTTAGGCTGGTTCACCTTCGCGCGCGCCGGCGTGATCCTGCGCGGCTCCGGCGAGAACGGCAACCCGGACAAACGCGCCGATGTCAGCGCGCTGATGACCGTCGCGCCAGACATCCGCAAGCAGGTCGAGCAGGCGCGCGGCGACCGCGCTGCCGTCCCGGACAACCTCCAGGACCTGCTGCAACAGGTGATCGATGTCTCCAACTTCGCCAAAACCGGACTCCACATCCTGCCGCCGCCCGATCCCGCGGACACGCTCTGGCGCAGCGCCGGCGACGCCATCATGGATGTGATGACCGGCAAGGCCGGGGACCCGCAAATCCACATCGACGACATCAAGGCGCTCGAAACCACCGCGCGTGCCATCTCCACCGGCGAGCAGGAGTTCCTCAAGGCGTTCACCGCCCTGCGCGACCGCATCGCCCAACGCGCCGCCGACCGCGGCGAGAACCGCGGCGTCGCTCTCGAAGCCGCCTACTACCGCATGAACTGGTTCCTCTACGGGCTGGCGTTTTTCCTGATCGGCACGCTCGCGGCGATGGCCATGTGGACCTTCGGCGGCAACACGGCCGGCCGGGTTTTCTCATGGACCACATGGGCCGCCACCCTTGCCGGACTCGCCTTCTGCGTCACCGCCATCACCAAACGCTGCATCATCATGCAGCGCCCGCCCGTCGGGAATTTATATGATACCATCATCTTCATCGGCAGTACCGTCGTGATGCTGGCACTGATCGTCGAATGGCTCACGCGGCGGCGTTTCGCGCTCGGCATCGCCCCCATGCTCGGCACCGGCCTGATCATTCTTGCCCGCCGCTTCGAACTTGGCGACGCCACCGACCACATGAACCCGCTGGTGGCGGTGCTCGATTCCAACTTCTGGCTCACCACCCACGTCATCACGATCACGCTCGGTTACTCGGCCGGCCTCTTGAGCGCCTTCATGTCCGCCGGCTTCGTGCTGCTCTGCGGGCTCGGCCTCGACGGCGGCGACCGCGACCTGCGCCGCGCCCTGACCCGCGCCGTCTATGGCATGCTTTGCGTCACCTTGTTCCTCTCGCTGGTGGGCACCGTGCTCGGCGGCATCTGGGCCAACTACTCATGGGGCCGCTTCTGGGGCTGGGATCCCAAGGAGAACGGCGCCCTGCTCATCGTGCTCTGGACGCTGTCGATCCTCCACGCGCGCCTCGGCGGATACCTCCGCGAGTGGGGCATCCACCTCGCCTCCATTTTCACCGCGATCGTCGTCACCTTCTCATGGTGGCACGTCAATTTCCTCGGCGTCGGCCTGCACAACTACGGCTTCACCGCCGGCAAGAACACCATCTGGACCTTCTACGCCTGCATGGCAGCGGTGCTCGTCGCCGGCTTCATCGCCATGGTGGTGGAAAGGGAACGCAAGCGCGAACGACTTGATGTTCCGGTCGCATGAGCTTCCGAACCACGGATCCAAAACAGATCCGCCGCAGTGCCCAAAATTTCCGTCGCCTCGCGAAAACCGGGCGTGCCTACCAACCAACCCGCAGGCCGGCGGCAAGGGATTCGTTTCAAGGCGGGTCTGTTTCCACCGGTTGACAGGTGGTGGCGGATGTCCCGGGCGGGCGGGCGAGGGCCAGCACATCGGCGGCGCGGGCCGCGTGGTGGAAGGTGATCAGCGTCTTGGCGGGCTGGTTGGCGCTTTTGTTGCGGGCGTTCCCGACGGCGCTGATTTCCGAGACATGACCGATGGCGTTGCCGGACCGGTCCAACACCGCCGAACCGCTGGAACCCGGCGCCCAATCCGTCGAGACATCCATGCGCCGCACCCATTCGCCATTCCGCCGCAGTTCGAAGAAGCGGTTGACGATGCCCTGGCTGAAATAGCTGGATCTTCCCAGCGGATCGCTGAAACACCACGCGCTGTCGCCCGGATGCACCTCGATGTTGAGCGGCAGCGGCTTCATCTTCCGGCCGGTGTCCACACGCAGGAGCGCGGCATCCGCCACGGCGTTGGCTGCCAGCACTTCCTTCACCGGCCAGAACTCGCCGAGAGCCGAGACCGCGATCAAATACGCCTCGCGATGGTCCTCCTTCGGCGCGACGACATGATGACAGGTGGCCACGACACCGTCCTCCGTCACGAAATAGCCGCCCGAGAGGCCCTGATGCCAGTCATCACAGCGCTTGCAGAGATAATGCCAACCGACCCGCACATAGGCCGCCTGGGCGCGCTCCCAGATCTGGCGCGCCGGCAGTTCCAGCTTCGCAGGTGCGGGCAGCTTCACGTCGTGGTGCGTGCGCGTCATCTGCCCGCGCACCATCTCCTTGTCCAACAAGCGCCCTGCGGCGCGCGCCTCGTTCGCCTGCTTGACGGTTTCGGCGGACGGCTCCACGCGGTCGCGCACGATACGGACACCCGGTGCCTGCGCGTTCAGCGCGGCGGGCAGGGAGAACAAAAGGGATGACAACAAACCTAACGGGAGCGGAATGTGACGAATCATGTCCCACACCGTGGCAGAGCCTCCCATGCGAGTCGAATTGAAATCGAGGACTTCAATGAAGGCATTCGCGTGGATGAATCCCGGGAAATTCAGGACCGGCGATTTTTCCCGGGGAGGAATTGCGTCCTCCGGCCATGGCTTGGCACGCAAAGCCTGTCCCGGGGAAACAATTGTCGCTTGATGGTTCCGGCAGACGGGTTTTGATAAGCGCCATGGCCATGATCCATCGCCCGCCTGTCCGTCTTTCCTCCGTGTGTGCGGCGCTGGCCGGCCTTGTTTGTTTCCACCTTCCCGTCCCGCCCGCCACCGCCCAACCGGCGGCGCCTCCTGTTAGGGCGCCGTTCGTCAAAGGCGAGGATTCGCTCTGCGTGAACGATTGGTGGAAGCGCCCCGCCAACGGGATCATCGATCTCAAGGTGCCGCGCGACCAGGTCGTCTGCTTCGGCATCTACACCGTCCACAACCGCATTCTCAAGCTATCCGCCCAACTCTATCCTCTCTATCCGGAGGAAACCCGCGAGGTGCGGCTCGAAGTTCAAAAGGACGGCGAGTGGAGTGAGATCAGCCGGCAGAAGGTCAACGACCTCGGCTGGTCCACCACCTTCCGCGTTGCGGACTGGGATGATTCCAAGGACATCAAATACCGCCTGCGGCACGGCGAGAATGCCTCCTTCGAGGGGCTCGTCCGCAGAAACCCCGCGGACAAGGAGGAAATCGTGCTCGCGGCCCTGTCCTGCAATTCCAACAAGGACCGCGGCCTGCGCCCGGAATACACGCGCAACATCAACCATCAGGACCCCGATCTCGTTTTCTTCGCCGGGGACCAATCCTACGACCACAAGGAGCACACCGCCGCCTGGCTCAAGTTCGGCCTCGCGTTCCGCGAAATCTTCCGTGAGCGCCCCTGCGTCACCATTCCCGACGACCACGACATCGGCCAGGGCAACCTCTGGGGCGAGGGCGGCAAGGCCTCCAACACCAGTGCCGGCCACGACGGCGGGTATTTCTTCCATCCCGAGTACGTCAAAATGGTCGAGCGCCAGCAATGCGCCCATCTCCCCGATCCCTACGACCCCGCGCCCATCCAACAGGGCATCGGCACGTATTACACGCGCCTGCTGTTAGGCGGCATCGATTTCGCCATCATCGAGGACCGCAAGTTCAAGACCGGACCGCTCGGCCGCCATCCGATGAAAGGCCCGCGTCCCGACCACATCCGTGATCCGGAGTATGACCCGAAACTGATCGACACGCCCGGCCTCGAACTGCTCGGCGCGCGCCAGGAGAAGTTCCTCGCCGACTGGGCGGCCATGCGCGACGGCGTGGCGATCAAGGCGGTGCTCTCGCAAACCGGCTTTTGCGGTGGCGCGCACCTCCACGGCTCGCGCGACAACCGCCTGCACGCCGACCTCGATTCCAACGGCTGGCCGCAAAGCGGACGCAAGCGGGCGCTGGAACTGCTCCGCAAGGCGCGCGCCGTCCACATCGCCGGCGACCAGCACCTCGCCACCCTCATCCAGCACGGCATCCGCGAACATCGCGACGGCCCGTGGGCCTTCGTCGTGCCCGCCATCGTCAACACCTACTACGGCCGCTGGTGGTGGCCCGAGGATGAAAAACCCGGCGCCAATCCCATTCCCGGATCGCCCCTGCCATGGACCGGTGATTACCTCGACGGCTTCGGCAACAAAATCACCATGGTCGCCTACGCGAATCCGGACAAACGACTCAGCCGCATCACCTCCCAATCCAAAGATCAGCCGGAAAACACCGACTGGGCCGACGGCTGGGGCCTCATCCGCTTCCACAGGAAATCCGGCGAGGTCACCTTCGAATGCTGGCCGCGCTTCGCCAATGTCACCCGGCCCGACGCCAAACAGTTCCCCGGCTGGCCGCACACCGTCAAACCTTGATCTTGAGACAAGGCCGCCTGTTTTCCCGTCATCCAACCCGTCCCCCGCCCGCCGGTGGGGGCATCCGGGAAAATTGACCGCCTTCGGCGCTTGCACCAGCCCTCGCTTTTGCGTCCATGTCCACAGCTCCTCCAACCGTTCCGCGCAAGGAACCCGCCGCTGAAAAATTCGGCACCTTTGGCGGGGTTTTCACGCCCAGCACGCTGACAATCCTCGGGGTGATCATGTTCCTGCGCTTCGGCCAGGTGGTCGGCGAGTCCGGGATTCTGGATGCCATCATCATCGTGCTGTGCGCCAAGCTCATCACCACCCTCACCGGGCTTTCGATCTCGGCGATCGCCACCAACACCCGGGTCAAGGGCGGTGGCGCCTACTATCTGATCAGCCGCAGTCTGGGCGTCGAGTTCGGCGGCCATGGATGTGATCGGATTCACCGAGGCGTTTCTCAATGTCTTCCCCGGCATCGGCATGTCCCCAATACGGGTGGCGACCTGCGTCAACATCGGGGTTTTCGTCTGCGTCTACATCGGTGCCGGGTGGACGATCAAGGTGCAGTATGGGATCCTGGCGGTGCTGGGGCTCTCGCTGATCTCGTTCTACGCGGGGGCGCTGCCGGATGTCTCGATGGCGAATTTCAAGGGCAACATGGGCTCCGCGTTTCCGGAAAACAGCGGCTTCTTCGTCATGTTCGCGCTGTTTTTCCCGGCGGTGACCGGGATCATGGCGGGCGTCAACATGTCCGGGGATTTGAAAAACCCGGCCAAGTCGATCCCGCGCGGCACCCTGCTCTCGATCGCCTTCACGGCTTTCATATATCTCACCATGGCGCTGTTGATCGGTGCCAGCCGCCCGCGTGCGGCCATGCTCGCCGACAGCTTCATCGTGCTGGACATCTCGCGCTGGCCGGTGCTGATCAATGCCGGGATCTTCGCCGCCACGCTGTCGTCGGCGCTGGGCAGCATGATGGGGGCGCCGCGCATCCTCCAGGCCTTCGCCAAGGACAACATCTTCCCGTTTCTGCGCGGATTCTCCCGCGGTAGCGGCGCGGCCAACGAACCCCGGCGGGCGACCATCCTCACCTGCCTGATCGCCCAGACCGGAATTCCGGCCGGAGATCTGAACGCCATCGCACCGATCATCACGATGTTTTTCATGGTCACCTATGGCACGATCAATCTGGCGTGCTTTTACGAGTCCTACACCCGCAATCCGAGCTACCGGCCCGCGTTCGGACTGAGCCATTGGTCGACAGCTCTGTTAGGGGCCGCCGGCTGCGTGGCGGTGATGTTCTTGATGGACCCCCTGTGGGCGGTGGCGGGCATCCTGTTCATCATGCTCCTGCAATGGCACATCAGCCGCAAGGAGATCCGCGCGGCCTGGGGTGACGTGAAAAGCGGCGTGGCCTTCGAAAAGGCCCGCCGGGCGCTGCTGCGACTGGAGGAGGAGCGCTATCATCCGAAGAACTGGCGGCCGATCGTTCTCGGGCTCAGCGGCGGTGCCTGGCGGCGCAACCATCTGGCGCAGTTCGGCTCGTGGCTGACGGCCGGTCGCGGGATTCTCGGCCTTGCCCAGGTGATCGAGGGGGATTTCCGCGAGGTGATGGAGAAGCGCCGGCAGGAGGAGGACAAGCTGCGCAAATACATCGCCAGCGAGGGGCTGGAGGCGTTTCCCGCGGTGGTCGTGGACGATAGTTTGTTAGGCGGTATCGACACCCTGCTGCAATGTTATGGCATCGGCGGCATCAAGCCGAACACGGTCATTCTCGGATGGGCGGAGAATCCCGCCGGGCGGCCGGTGTTTGCGCGCATACTGCGCCAGGTCTCCGCCATGGCACGCAGCATCATTGTGGTGCGCAGCCCGGATGACGACGAGCAGTTCGCCCGGGCGGCGGAGCATGGCACGATTGATGTCTGGTGGAAGGGCGGGCGCAGCGGCACGCTGATCCTGCTGCTGGTGCACCTGCTCACCCGGCATCCGCAATGGCGGACGCGCGGCGTGCGGCTGCTCCATGCCATCGGTGAAAACTCCGACGCCGCAAAACCCGGGGCCGCGCTCGGGGAATTGATCACCACGGCGCGGATCCGGGCCACGCCCGTGATTTTGAACACCAGGTTTCCCAAGGAATCACTGCGCCATGAATCGCGCGGCGCGGCGCTGGTGATGATCGGTTTCGAACCACCGGAAACCGAGGACGAGAACGACCGGTTTTTCGAAACCACCAGCGAGGAGATGGACGGCCTGGGCCAGGTGCTGCTCGTTTACAGTGCCGGCGGGCACTCCCTCAATGGCTGAATCTGCGGGGCCCGGATTCCTCTGCTTCGCGCAACAACGGGGTTCATCATTGAGGTCATGAGCGTGCGTAGATTCTGGAAAGACGGGCCAGGACGCCGGCCCGGGAGAGTTTGCGGTCCAAATGGTTTTTCAAACGGCGCATGGACTTCACGGCGCGCTGGGTGGATTGCTCGTCGCGCTTGACCCGCGTCGTGGCTTTGCGCCGGGTCTCGGCATGGTTGTGAATGCCCGTTTGGCGAAGGATTTTCCGACATCCCGGCGCGACTTGTAACGCAAGGCGATGATGCCGGGGGCACGCTGACAGGCAGCTTGGTCAGATCGATGCAAATGGTTTGGGTTTCGGGATCCTGATAGGTGAATCGTCGCGCGGACACGCCCATGCGGGTGCTGACAAGTTCGTCGGCGATGATCCCCTGATTGACCGGAATTTTGCCTGCCAGCTGGTTGCTGACGGTTAGATGGGTCATGCCATGGCGGCGCAAGTCGAGGGTGTGGAGGTGGCCGGCGACACCGCCAAAGTGGCAGTCACCGGCGTGGAGATCGAAATCATCAAGACCTTTGAAAACGGCGAGGGGATCGGGCATTTCACGGCGCATGTGGACTTGGGATTTGATGAGACGGGAGCGCGAATTCGAACCAACGGGAATCAACCCTGGCAACTCGCTGCGGAGGGGCTTCGGCGGGCGGTGAGAGAGGTTTTTTTTGCCTCAATGCGGGACACCGTTGAGGAGAAAGCGGGGGAATGGGGGTCTTCTCCCTGCTCCGCTCACGATCCTGCGGCGGTTTGGCGGGAACACGCCATGCGGGGGCGAGGTGCCCGCGAGGCCCTCATGGCTGCTTTGCCGCTTGCAGTGTCTTGGCGCGTTCCCGGCTTGAACCGGCCAGTCGTTCCAGCGGCATCGTGTAGGTTTTGCCATCCTCCATCTCAAGAGTGACCTTGTCATCCGCCAGGCTGACGAAGCGGGCTTGGAGTGTCTTGCCATTGCTGCCGGTCCAGCTTTCCAGTGCGGGCGCCTGGCTGGCTTCCGGTTGCGGTTTGGCCTCCGGTTCGCGACCCGCGAGAGTGCGGGCCAGCACGGCACAGTTCCCGGTGAGGCGTCCCAGCGGGATGGTCGCCATTTTCCCGTTGCTCTCCATCTTGAGGCGCAGACCGCCGTTATCGGCCAAGTCGACGAAAGCACCGATGTAAAACTCCTTGCTGCCCTTTATCGGCCAGTAGATGGGCCGTTCCGGCGGGTTTTCCGGTTTCGCCTCGCCCTTGAGGATGGCATCGACCTGTTTCTTGATCCCGCGATAGGGGCCCTCCACCTTGAGTTCCTCGTATTTCATCTGGCCCCATATCTCCGACATGTCCGGCGAGGTGATGACTGCCCTGGGAATGAGGTTGCCCATTTTCTTCTCAGAGATCCCGGTCACAACCATTGGGCCGACATCGGCCCATTTGTTGTCATCCTCGGAGTTGATGAAGACGACAACCGAGTGGGATTTCAGTTTTTCGAAGGCCATGTCGGTGGCGGCGACGCAGAGGCCGCAGGTCGTGCCGGGGTCGCTCATGACGAATGCGAGCGCCTTGTTCTTTTCCGCAGCCTCGGCCCGAGCCGCCTCCAGTTGTGCGGTTTGATACACACTCCGCGGAATCTCAACCCCCGCATGCGAGGGAGCGGTCAGAAAACCCAACATCACAAGGGCGCATGACGTTTTCATGGGCGCATGGCTAGCGTATCGAAAGGATCCTGTCAATTGAATGGCTGCGGGGAAAACGAACAGGTCAGCCACATGTTGGAAACACGCCGCGTCAGCGGAATTCCTGTGAGCAAGGCGGTTCCGGAAGGTCCTCAAGTTCATGGCAAGGAACGGGTATGGGCACTTCGAAGAACCCGTGTCCAACCGCCGCGCGCAAGCGGGACTCGGGTCTTATGGACGATTGCCCCGACCATGGCATCGGGGTAACGGCGTTTCGCACGGAAATGATGGATCATGCGATAAGGCAGCGGAGTTTTCCACAATTCCGGCCGATCGTGCCATGCCGTGGGCGGATGGAGCGGGGAAGGCCGGGGAAACGCGCGGGGAAATGGCATGCCCGGAAGCGGGTTGTCCGGCCCGAGGCATTCCGCGCCGGGCGCGGTGGCGGTGTTCCGCGAAAGCCGATCCGTGCGGCACCCGGCGAAGGGTGCGCCCGAACCGGCAGGATCCGGGGACAAGCGGGATTTCATCTGTTTTTTCACGTTGACCCCATGCTGGCAGAACGACAATTTGCGGGCATATTCATTCCGATCCTGCGCTGATGATCATTCCGCCCACCTGGTCCTTGCCCGCCGCCATTCGCATCCGCCTCGGGCAGTCCACTTATGGACGCCAACGCGCGATCATTGAGGAAGGCCACTTGCTGCTGGTGCTGCACAAACCGCCCGGACCGGACGATCGTGGCCGCGAAGGGGTGTTGTTCTGGCGCAGTCCTGCCGGGGATTGGCAATGCAATCGCGGCGGCCCCGGCCCCGGCGGCATCAAACGCCATGTGCAAACGTATTCCGACCTCGAAGGCGAACTCACCGCCGGATACGAGGGCGGGCTCGACTTGAACGCCCTGTTTGATTTGATGGAAAAACTCACTCCGCTCGTCCGCTCCGCGCGCAACCTGCATCAAGCCCTGCAAACCGCCCGGGAAGGCATCAGGCAGGATCCGTTCCTGATTGAATTGCGCGATCTCTCATATGAACCCATGCGCAACCTGGAGTTGTTGTCCGAGGATGTGCGCAATGCCATCCAGTATCGCACCGCGCGGGATGCCGAAGCCCAGGCATGCCTGTCGCGCCAGGCCCTGCAGGCCAGTCTCCCACTTACCGCCGTCGCCAGCTTGTTCGGGATGAATCTCGCCCACGGGTTGAACGAGCAGCAAGTTGCCATCTTCTGGGCGGTGGCCGCCGTCAGCCTCGGACTCGGCATCGCCATGAAAAGCTGGGTGCTGGCGAAATCCGCCGAAAAGCCCGCCGCGCCGGCGAAAAAACCCCGGTAGCAACCATGCCGCGGAAGATCGGTGTGGAAAACCTGGCTGCAAAAACATCGTCCAAGCCGCAGTGCTTTGGCTTGAGGTGGCCTTGAGCAGGCCGCCGTGCGTTCGCCGCGATGAAGTCAAAATCCTTTGGCGGGCCCGGAATTTCCGCCACCAGGGCGATTGATCCTGAATTCCGAAATGATCACCACGAAACCCACGGAAAGGCACCAAAGGTCAACCCCTTGAAGGCAATCTCATCCACACTTGGAAAGTGACAGCGGTGTAGGGTCCCTACATTAGGGATCGTTACTTGAGCAAGTCGGCATGAATGGGAAGAAATTTGAACCGCCAAGACGCCAAGTGCGCCAAGGAAACCCAGGATGAGTCCCCTGAAATCAGTTTCCGTGC
>JALOUA010000349.1 GCA_025457625.1 Akkermansiaceae bacterium | reverse complement strand
GCCGCCGGGATACGTCGGCTATGAGGAGGGCGGCCAGCTTTCCGAACACGTCCGCCGCAAGCCGTATTCGGTCGTGCTTTTCGACGAAATCGAAAAAGCCCACCACGATGTCTTCAACGTCCTGCTGCAAGTGCTCGACGACGGCCGCATCACCGACGGCCAGGGCCGCACGGTGGATTTCCGCAACACCGTCATCATCCTCACCTCCAACATCGGCTCGCAATACATCCTCCATGAGGACAACGCCGAACAGCGCGAAGCCAAGGTCACCGAGGCCCTGCGCGGCCACTTCCGGCCCGAGTTCCTCAACCGCATCGACGAAATCATCATCTTCGACCGCTTGCAGCGCGGGGAGATCACCACCATCGTCGATCTCCAGCTCGACCGCGTCCGCAAGCGCCTCGCCAAGCAGGGCCTGGCGCTCGCGCTGACGGAATCCGCCAAGGAATTCATCGCCAACCAGGGCTACGATCCCGTCTATGGCGCGCGCCCGTTGAAACGGGCCATCCAGCACTTGCTGTTAGACCCGCTCAGCCTCGATGTGCTCGATGGGAAATTCACCGATGGCGACGTGATCACCGCCGATGCGACCGACGGCCGCGTGGTGTTCTCGAAGTGAGTTTCTCCCGGTTTCACGCCAGCGGATACTCGCCGTCGTCATCGACACCGTGCCAGCCGAGATGGCCGAAGGCGCGCAGGATTGAGACGATCGGTTCGCCATCCTCCTCGCCGTCGCCGTGCTCGATGGTTGCCGAGCTGCTGAGGCCGTGATTGGCCTCGATGCTGATGACGGTGTTGTAGCATTCGAGGTAGATCCAGTCGCCCCAGGACTTCGCCTCGTGGCGGGGATCAAGGTGTTCCTTGCGCAGCGCGGCGAGGACTTCCACCAGCGTGCTGGGCGGGGATGATTCGGGGACTCGGACAAAAGTTTCCATGAAGAAGGGAGAAGCGTGTTGCGAACATCGACACGATGCATGAATTCACGCCGCAGGTCTAGGATCGATTGCAAATCCCGCTTCACAAAGTTTCGCGTAGCTGCCGCCGCGGGCGATGAGCTCGTCGTGCGTTCCCTGTTCCACGAGCCTGCCGCGTTCGAGCACGCATATGCGGTCCGCCTGCCGCACGGTGGACAGGCGGTGGGCGATCACGAAGCAGGTGCGGTCCGCGCGCAGGTTGGCCAGCGCCTGCTGCACGAGCCTTTCGGTGCGGTTGTCGAGTGCGGACGTCGCCTCGTCTAACAAAAGCAGCGGCGGATTGCGGAGCAGCGCGCGGGCGATCGAGAGCCGTTGTTTCTCGCCGCCGGAGAATGCCGCCCCGCGTTCGCCGGCGGGCGCATCGAGTCCCCCGGCATGGGCGCGGACGAATTCCGCGGCATGGGCCGCCTCGAGCGCGGCCCACAGTTCGTCATCGGTGGCGTCGTGTTTCGCGAGCCGGAGGTTTTCGCGCAGCGTGGTGTTGAAGAGGAAATTCTCCTGGGTGACGTAGCCGAGCCGGTCGCGCAGCCATTCCTTGGAAATCTCCGCCAGCGGCGTGCCATCCAGCAGGATGCGCCCGCGATCGGGTTCGTAGAAGCGCGTGAGCAGGTTGAGCACGGTGGACTTGCCCGCGCCGGTGGCGCCGACGAGTGCGACCGTCTCGCCGGGTTTCGCCTCAAAGCTGAGGTCGCGGATGGCCGGCGCGTCCTGGGTGTAGTCGAAGCTGATGTTTTCAAAGCGCACGTGGCCGTGGAGCTGGTCCGGCCGCAGGCCCTCGGTGAGGTGCGACTCTTCCGGCGCATCGAGGATCGCGAACACGCGTCTGGCCGCGACGATGCCGCGCGTGAAGGTTTTCGAAAGCGGGTTGATGCGCGAGATGGGATCGAAGAGAAACCCCCACGCCACGAGGAACGAGATCACGGTGCCCGGTGAGATTTTCCCGTTGAGCGCCCAGTAGGCGCCGCAGGCCACCATCAGGATGATGCCGGATTCCGCGATGAAGGAAACCGCCGGCCACACCACCGACTGGCCGCGCATCACGGAGCGATGTTTTTCACCCACCTTGCGCGAGGCCTTGTCGAAGGTGGCGAGCGCTTCGGGTTCCACGGTGTAGGCCTTGATCTGTCGGATTCCCGCCAGTTGGTCATGCAGCACGGCATTGAGGGCGGACGAGGCCTCGGAGGAGGCGCGCCACAGCGGTTCCGAGCGCCGCGACCACCAGGCGGTGAGCAGACCGATGAACGGCAGCGGCGCCAGCGTCACGAGTGTCAGTTGCCACGAGTGCCAGCACATGAAGCCGGCGATGATGAGGAACTGGAGCAAAGCCGCCAGAGCCTGGTCCACGCCCTCGATCATCACGCGGTCCATCGTCGGCACGTCGTCCGCCACCCGCGACATGATCTCGCCCGACGAGTTGGAATCGAACCACTTCACCGGCAGGCGCTGGAGTTTGTCGTATAGCTCCACCCGCACGAGGTGGGTGAGTTTCTGCTCCAGCAGCTGGTTCACATGGCCGCGCAGCGTGAACAGGAGCTGGCGCGCGAATATCGCGCCGATGCCCAGCGCGGCGGTGGAGAGGATCAGGTCCGGGCGGTTTTGCGCGATGATGACATCCACGAAGCGCATCGTCACTCCGGGCAGCACCAGCACCAGCGCCGTGCAGGCGACGGCCATCACCAGCGAGACGCCGCTCAACAGCGGAAAACGGAACGTGTGGCGCAGAATCCGCGCGATCATCCTCATGAGTGCAAACCGACAGGAATCCACGATGCATGGAAAGCGCAAATTGCCCGGTGGTTGCCAAACCGTCCGGATGCCGCTAAGCAACCCGCCACATGCAACCCATCACCTTCAAGCCTATCTACATGCCTCGGGTCTGGGGCGGCCGCGAACTCGAACGTGTCTATGGCCGCCAGCTTCCCGACGCAGACCAGCCCTATGGCGAATCCTGGGAAATCGTCGATCGCGGGAACGAGCAGTCGATCGTCGATGAGGGTGCGCTGGCAGGCACCGCGCTGCATGACCTTTGGACGGACCGCCGTGAGGAGATTTTCGGTTCCGGCTACGAAGCGCAGCCGCGTTTTCCCATCCTCATCAAGATCCTCGACGCGCGCGACGACCTCTCGATCCAGGTGCACCCGCCGGTGGATCGCGCGGCGGAACTCGGCGGTGAACCCAAGACCGAGATGTGGTTCATCGCGGATTGCGATCCCGGCGCGAAACTCTATGTCGGCCTGAAACACGGCGTCAGCCGCAAGGATTTCGAACGCGCCATCACCGGGGGCGGCGTGGAAGCATGCGTGCACGCCATCGAGCCCAAGCCGGGCGACTCCATCTTCATTCCCTCCGGCCGCCTGCACGCCATCGGCGCGGGTTTCCTCATCCACGAGATC
>JALOUA010000078.1 GCA_025457625.1 Akkermansiaceae bacterium | reverse complement strand
CAGCCCAGGCCAGCGGCCTGGGTGGGTTGACGAGACGGGCATTCAGGGCTGAAAGCCCGGCCCATCCCGGTGTTTGTGCTCCGCCAGCGGCGTTTTGGATCGGGCTTTGAGCCCTCGAAACCACGGACTGCGGGAAACCCAGCCCGTTGGGCTGGGCTGATGCCGGGCCGTTGGTCCTACAGATGAGCCAAACCTTTTTCCGGCCCTGCTGCGCGAATTCAAGGCTTCGCCATTCCCGGATCAGGATGTCTGAGATTGGCCGGTGGCGAGAGCCACCGGGTTTTGGCAGGAAATAAACCGTGCCCCGGCAGGCATGCGCGTCAAGTTTAGCGAATCGTACGGGATTCATGACCAGGGAGCGGCGGACTTGTTCTGATGAGACCCACCCTTGACTTGACGCGCATGCCCGGCACGGGCGCCCCGCGCCACCGGCTGATTTCCGCGATCCCCCCCGGAATCAGGAATCGAGCTGAAGGAATCGAATCCCCAAAGGCATGCGGATTGGGCCACTGATTGCCGTGTGATAAACGCGGTTTTTCACTCCAAATCGGTGACCAGCACCTTGGCCCACCAATCCTTGAACTTGCCGATGAAGTGTTGGTGGCCGGGATGATCCTGATAGATGTCGTGATCCCCGATGCTGGCGAAGCGCATGGTCAGCGCGTAATCCCAGGATTGGTCGCAGACCGGCCGTTCCGGCACTTTGGCCGGAACCGCCCAGCGGCCGCCGGCGACTTGCGGGATTTTGAAGAGTTCCGCCATGCCCTGCTCGAACCGGGCGCGGTCGGCGGGATGCTGGTTTTCCGCCTTGAGCCAGAAATAAACGTGGTGGTCCATGCGCAAGACAAGCAGCTCCCCGCGGATCACGGCAAGCGCGGAGTCCGGGGCCGCCGGATCAAATCCAAAGAATTTCCATTGCCCGCCGGAGACCTGGATTTAGGCTACGTCCATTCCGCATGAAACACCTCCCTTTTGTCCTGCTTTTTCTTGGAACCGGTCCGCTGCACGCGCAGAAACCCATGCCATCGGAGGTTTATCGCTCCGTATTGCGCATCGAGGCCGCGACCCAGGTGCCGGATTATGAAACGCCATGGAATTCCGGACGGTTCAGCGGCGGGATCGGCACCGGCTTCATCATCGGTGACAACAAGATCCTGACCAACGCGCATGTGGTTTCCAACGCCAAGCGCCTGCTCATCACCGTGCATGGCCGGCCGGAAAAGTATCCGGCGAAGGTCGAATACATCGGGCATGATTGCGACCTCGCACTGCTTTCGGTGGAGGATTTCACCGATTTCAAATCGTATCCACGCTTCGAATTCGGCGAGGTGCCGGCTTTGGAATCCGAGGTGCGCGTGATAGGTTATCCGATTGGTGGCGACCGCCTTTCGGTAACCCGGGGCGTCGTCTCGCGGATCGATTTCCAGCCCTACTCCCACTCGAGGGCGGACTCCCACCTCGTGGTGCAGATCGACGCCGCCATCAACCCCGGCAACTCGGGCGGTCCCGTGCTGCAGGACGGCAAGGTGGCGGGCGTTGCCTTCCAGGGCCTGCGCCAGGCGGACAACACCGGCTACATCATCCCCACCCCGGTCGTGAGGCGCTTCCTCAAGGATATCGAGGACGGCAAGTATGATCAATACGTCGATCTCGGCGTCACTGAATTCCCGCTTTACAACCCCGCCATGCGGCGGGCGCTGGGCTTGCCGGAGAATGGCAAGGGCGTGCTGATCACCAGCGTCATTCCCACCAGTTCCGCCGACGGCGTGCTGCAGCCCGGCGATGTGCTCCTCTCCCTCGACGGCCTTGAGGTGGACAGTGCCGGCATGGTGACCATCGATGGCGAGAAAACGAACCTCAACGAAGTCGTCGAGCGCAAGTTCGCGGGCGACAAGGTGGCCGCGCGCTTCCTGCGGGACGGTGGCTGGAATGACGCCGAAATCGAGCTCAAACCGCTGCCATGGTCGCGCATGTATTCGATCCAGTATGAGAAAAAACCCCGCTATGTGGTGTTTGCGGGGCTGGTTTTCCAACCGCTCGACACCAACCTCTTCGCCACCGCGAAGTTCGACAACGTGACGGTGCGCCGGCTTTACACCGATTACGTTCCCAAGGGCCTGTTCCAGAAACAGCGCGACATCGTGGTGTTGACGCGCGTCGAGACCGACCCGGTCACCAGCCGCCTCGGGGAATTTTCGGGATATGCCGTGGACAAGATCAACGGCGTGGAGGTGACGGACCTCAGGCAGGCGCATGCCCTGCTTTATCCGGAAAAACCGCCGGAGTTTCATGTCATCGAGCTCTTTGGCGCCAGTCGTCCGCTGATCATTCCCTCCGCCCTGGTGGCGGAAGCCAACGGGCGGATCGCGCAAAACTACGGCATTTCCAAGCTCGAGAACCTCGACGAGTGACCATGGCGCGCGTCGGAATCGCACTGGGCTCCAATCTCGGCGATCGGGCGGCCCACCTGAACGCCGCCATCGCGGCCCTGCGGGAAATCTCCACGCCCGGTGAGCCGGTATGGGTGGCGCCCCTTTACGAAAGCGAACCGCTCAACTGCCCGCCCGGCTCCCCCCCGTTTCTCAACACGGTGATCGAGATCGCCCATGACGGCGGGGCGCCTGCGTTTCTTGAAACGATGCTTGGCATCGAGGCCGCCCTCGGCCGGACGCGCGGCCCGCACCGCAACGCGCCGCGGGTGATCGACATGGACCTGCTCTACATGGGTGACGAAATTCTAACAAGTGAAACGCTCGCCCTCCCCCACCCCGGGATCGCCGGGAGACGCTTCGTCCTGCAGCCGCTGGCGGACATCCGGCCGGAACTCGTCCTGCCGGGAGAAACACGCACCGTCCGCGCGATGTTGGACCAGCTCGCCGACGGCGGGGCGCCGTTGCGCGAAACCGGGCAGGACTCCCCCACCCTGTTGTCAGATCATCAAATCAATAGCCCACAAACTCCTGGCGCATTTCCTCAAGGACCAGCAGCCAGTTCATCATCGTGATGGGCGGGAGTTCGGCGGGATGGCGGATCGGGCGGAGATTGACGGTGATGCGGTTGGCCGCAAGGGCGCTGCCGCTCACCGTCTTGGAATCGATGGGACGGATCGGATTGGCCGTCGTGTCACTGGCGAGCGAGCCGATCTGGCCATCCAGCCGGATGGCGAACGGGTCCACTTCGACTCCGTAGCGCTTTTCCGGCGAGAACAGGGAGACCGGCGGGTAGTATGTGCCGGTTGGCGTGTATCCGGCAGGCGGTGTCGCCGCAACCACGTTGAAGTCGTCACCAATGTAAGTCCGCAGGTTGGTGACGAGTGAGAAGCCGCTGGTGAAGGCGGTTAGATCCGCGCATTCCTGGAGGATGACACCGTAATCCAGATCGGTGCAGGGAATGGAGGGTTTCCTCAGATTCACGCTGCCGGTGGCGGTGGTGTAATCCACATTCACGGCGAGCGAGTTGTTCACTGCGGTGGAATCCGCGTTGAGCGCGGCGAGGAAGGCCCTGAAGCGTTGGGGATAGACGGCCAGGCAGATCTTGCCGGATGCCAGGTTCCGCACCTCGAAGGGATAACTCGGGCGATAATAACCCGCCTTGAAAACTCCATACAGCGGATCGCCGAAACGCGCGTTGTTGAAGGTGACCAGGCCGGTCACGCCGGTCTGATAGGCATAGGTGCCGTTCAATCCGTAAGCCACATCCACCACGGCAGTGCCGAAGTTGTAACTCTGGTTCTCGTTGCAGGCATAGAGATAGCCCGGCGGCAGCCCGGTGTAGCCGCTGGAGGTCAGGTCGATGTCCAGGTTCTGGCGCGCGCCGCCCCTGAGATAGGAGAAGCGCAGCCGGGTGGGCGTCGGGTTGACGGAACTGACGCACTGCGTGATATCGAGGCGCATCGCGCATTGCAGGGCGCCGATCGAGTAGTTGTTCCATGTCGTGGGAGACAGGCTGTTGCTTTCGGCCGAATGGGCCAGACGGTCGAAGAAATCCGGGCCCCGGTTGATCGGCACGAAGGCGACGCGCCCGCTTTCCGAGGCCAGCGACACCGGGAAGAACTCGCCGCGCGTGATCTGGTAAGCCTCGCGGACGCCGGGAGTGAACGGATTGTTTGCAAAGCGCTCTCCGCCAATCGCGGCGTCCTCGGACAAAGTCATGCCACGGCGGCTGGCCAGCGCGGGAAGCCGGGTGTCACCCTCGACGACGGCCTTGCCCGCGAAGACGCCGCCGGAGATGTTGACGTTCTGCCATGTCTCGCCGGATTCAAGGCGGCCGAGCGACATGAAGGAATCCGCGGAAATCGCCAGCTGCGACGGGATTTCATAGATTGAAAGCACGTAGTTGCGCCGCGGCCGTGAGACGAAGGTCCGCACGATGTCATGCGAGGCCATGTCCATCGAGAATGCCCACCAGTTGCGCTTGGCGACGAAGGGCTCCCCCGGCCTAGCATAGCCGAAGTTGATTTCCGGATAAGTGAGCAGGTTGAACTTCGGATAGGTGCCGACCGGCAAACCCACGCCGCTCTGGGCGAGAGTGCCGTAGGTTTTGCCATCCGCAATGATCGGGTAGATCGCATCCCGGGCGTTGATGTTGGTGTCGGAGGAACTGAGCGGCGGCGGAAAACCGGCACCCAGGCTGCGGTTGATGCCGGCGGACGCATAACCGCTTTCACCGTTGAGCGCCTTGAAAATGAGGTTGGGTGAAGTGAGTGACGAGTCGCCGCTGTTGGAGATCCTGTGGTTGGAGAGGTTGAGCGTGGAAATCAGGCTGCTGGGAATCGAGGTCGAGGCGTTGGCCATCGTCAGCGACTCGGTGAGGATGTTCTGCCAGCGCAGCGGATTGCGGACGGACGATGAGCTGTTGGAATTGTGCTGCATCGCGCGGATCGCCCGGTTGGGCGTGATGGCGACGATCGAGCGCAGGACCGCCTCCTCCTTCTCGCTGTAGTCGGTGCGCATCTGCACGGAGGATTGCACCGCGTGCGTGTTCATGGCCCGCCGGTAGGTGTGAACCATCAGCAGGGTGAGGATGATGCCGGTGGATAGCACCATGAAGTAGGAAATGTAGCCGGGCTTGCCGGGTCTGGTGCGTTTGGCGTTCATTGCTGCATGGTTCCGGAGTAGGTGATTTGTTCTCCCGCGGGACCGGTGAGGATCATCCGCAGAACCCCCTGATCGAGGGTGAACGCGACGTTGGCCGGCTTGTTGCTGATCGACCACTGCGGTTCTCCCAGCACGCCGGAAACGGGCACCACACGGTAATAGAGCGCGGGTCCGGTGCCGCGGTCCTCGAATGAGAGGATCGCCGCGCGCATGGATCCGTCCGGCTGGCGGAAGTTGAGAACCACCACCGGCGATTCGGTGGTGCGCGGGTTGGTGCCGCTCAGCGCGTCGTCCACCGTGTCATGCAGGCGGAAGCGGTCCGCCTTGCCGATGATCCGGCTCACATTCATGCTGATCAGCGGCGCCTCCTCGGTGAGAAACGACTGTGAGCGGTAAAGATTGAGGAAAACGAGCTGTTGGTTGAAGAGCGAGATGACCATGCCGCCGATGGCGAGGCCCATCACCATGGCGATGGTCAGTTCGATCAGGGTGAAACCCCTGCGCGCGGAGTGGTGGCGGGTCTTCATTGGGAGCGCAGGACGGTCCGGGATTTCGCATAGGATCGGTTGCCGATCTGATAGGTCAGCACGCTTTGCGCCTTCCACACCTTCATCGCCGCGGGATTGGTGGCGACGGTGCCGCTGCCGCCATCGATCGGGTAATTGCCGGTATCCGCAAAGCGGGTGCGGGTGACCACGCCGGTGATCGGGCGGTTGCCGGGCAGGCGGCCGATTTCGATCACGCTGGTGGTGGTGGTGGGATGCGCGGGCCAGGGCGAGGTGTTGGAGACCAGCGTCTCGAAGGGAACCCGCTCGGCATAGGCCCGCTCGTAGGTCATGTAGGCGTCGGTGATCGTCTGTTGCAGCACCCACTGCCGCGGATGCAGGATGTTGAGCGAGAGCTTGAGCAACAGCAGACCCAACAGCGTGATGATCGACAGCGAGAGCATCGCTTCCAACAGCACCATGCCGCGCTTGACGGATCGCGCCTTGCGGGCTCGCCGGAAACCACCGACACTCCGGCCATGCGCGGATGCTTTCATGGCTTCATCACGGTTTGTGTGTTGCTCTGCCTGCTGGCGGGCGGTGCCGCCGGCCAGGCCATCCTCAATCCCCCGTTCGGTCTGCGCTGGGGGGATTCTCCGGAAAAGTTGATTGCTTGGGCATCCCGACATTCGCTGGACCTTACGATTTCCCTTCCCGGGGACCAGCCCGGAATGCGGATTCTGAAAATCCAGCCGCGCAAGGGTTTCCTGCCGGAAACCAAGGCGGGCGCGGTGGAGGGCCGCTTCCTGGGCGGGCGCCTGTTCGAGTTGACGATCCATTATTTCGATGCCGAGGCCCCCGCGGCGGTGATGGAGGCGCGCTTCGAGGAACTGCGCAAACAGCTCACGCGCGAGCACGGCGCGCTGCTCCCCAACCAGGAGCAGCGCTCGGTGGCGGAGCAGTTCGTGACGCGGACGCAGTCTTTTCATCGGGAACCGGTGAAGGGCTTGTTTCTCCTGCTCGTTTACACCGAGGTGGAGGATCTGTTGAGGAAATCGAAGGATGCGAGGTTTTCGCTGATCTACCGCAATGACAACTTCAGGAAGGAACTGGAGGCGGAGTTGAAACAACCGTGACTCACTCGATGGTGGTGAAGCTGCCGTTCACCTGGATGGTCCGGTCCACTTCGAAACTCACATGGGCCAGACGGTCGATACCGAAGGGTGTTTCGGTTAGAATCTCGATGGTCCAGCGGCCGTCCTCATCGAAAACCTGATCGTAGTTGTCCATGACCAGCACCCTGTCATTGGGCAGGCTGTCATCGATCACCAGCGAGGACCCGGGAATCACGGTTCCGGTTTTCCCAAGCACGGCGTTGCCCTTGTAAGCCTGGGCATAGGTGTTGGAGCTTGGATAGAGATCATTGAGGGTGATGGTGATTGCAGGCATGGCAAAGCGGAAGACCTGGTTCTGTGAAATGCCCGAGATGCTGGCGTCCGCGACGGGCCAGATCTGGATGAACTGGGAGGAGACCTGGGTCGGCGCAATGTTGTAGGTGATGCCTCCGGAGACCCGGTTGTCGGCGAAGGTGAAGATCGAGAACCTTTCCTCGCCGCGCACCTTCGAGCGGTCCGCCCCCGGCACCGAGTTCACCGCGTAGGTCAGGGTTTGGTCACCGTTGGTGTTGATGGTCGCCTGGGACAGCAGAGTCGCCTGGGTGCGGTCGATATTGATACCCGTGCCCTTCACTCCATATGACTGGACGTGCCTGATCAGGTTGACCGCCTTGGATGCATCCGGATCGGTCGCCCCGCTGAGCAGCCCGGAAACCGAATAATCCACGAAAAACGGACGGTCGGCACGGGTGCGGCGGATGATTGGGTAGGGGTCCTCGGAACGGATGGTCACACTCGCCACCGGAACGTAGGTGCCGACATAGGCGGTGGCCAACAAGTAGCTGACCGGAGGGGTTTTGTTTGCCACAGTCCACAACTCGAAGCGTCCCCCACCGGGATTGATGGCGAGTTCCGATGGCTGGCTGCCCTCGGATTCGACGGAGGCGGACGCATCCCAAACGACATTGGAGGGCGTTTGGAACTGGCGGATGAAGTTGGTGTAGGTGATTTCATCCGCCGCCGTCGAGACGGCGACCGGGATGAATGGGACGAGCAGGCTGAAGAACGCTTTCATGACTCAGGATTTCGGTGTTTGGGTGGTGGTTTCGGGTGCGGGTTCCTTGAGCGGCAGCACCGAGATCGGGCCGCCCCGGTAGGTGGCGACAACCAGGTTGCGGCAGGTGCCCATGAACTCCCGGGTTTCCTCGGCGAGCGGCTCGTTGCCCTCCGCCTGAACCCGGCTGACTTCGACAGTTGTGATCCAACCGCGGTTGGCGGCATAGAAATCCGACCAACTGACGATTTTGGCGCCGGGCTCCATTTTGATGAGCTCGGCATGATTTTTCGGGATCTGCAGAATGGCTCGTTTCGGCACCAGCGTGGCGAGGCCGCGGAACGATATGATGTCGGATTCGCTGAGGATGTCCTTGGGCCGGTTCGCCAGCGAGGGATCCTCGCCGGTGGTTGTCGGCAGGCTCTTCATCGGGTCCTGCTGGTCCGCCTTGCGCAGGGCCAGCGAGAGTTGTTCATGGGTGGCGGCGTCCCGCATGACGGGCGGGTCCGCGAGCACTGCGCCCGCCAGCGCCCCGAACAGCAGGGCGGCGGTGCGGATTGGAATGATGGGATGTTTCATGGCGTCAGGGTTTGCTGAAGGTGACGAGCATGACGCAGTCCTGCAGGTCATAGCCGATGTTGGATTTCTGCGAGGCCGTATGAGTCAGCTCCATGAAGACAATCACGTCCATCGGTCCGATTTTGACTTTGCCCGAGGCATCCAGATAGGGCTTCAGGAATTGTTCAAGTGACGGGGCGTTGTAGTCCGGAATATTCGATGGCGGCGTCTGGCCGTTGATCAGGGTCCGGACGTTGTCACCGCTGAGCGTGGAGTAAAAGGTGATCCATTCGTTGTTGTAATATTGACCGCCGAAGTAGATCGGCTGGTTGCGGTTCACATTGTAGGTCTTGACGATTTTTTGCTGTTGGACGTCTTTATCCGTCTGCTTGCCATCGTAGATATCCGACCAACTCGAGGATCCGTTGAAACGGATGCGTGCCCGGGTCCGGTAATAGGTGATCGAACCGTTGGAGTTTTGCGAGGTCACCCCCAGTCCGAGCATCCGGATCTTGCAGACGAGGTTTTCCTTGGGAGTGACGATGCCAGGTGGAGTGACGGTGATGAAATCCTCAACGATGGAAGGATAGTTGATGCTCCACGTAAGGGTGGGCTTGGTGCCGGTCTGCACGACGGTCGGGAATGCCGACAAGGTGCCGGCGGGAATGGAGGGGTTGGTTTGAGCGCTGCCGAGCATGGGCATGAGCGCGCCGATGGCGATGACGGCTGCCGAGAGGGCGGCCCGATGGTTGGTTTTCATGGCTGGTTGTAAGGGTGGGTGTTTCAATCAAAAAAACCTTCCGGTCCGGATTCCTGGCGAGCGGGACGGCCCGTTCGGGGACTGGCGGCCCGGTTCGGGCAAGGGCATGGATGAGGCGGGGTTGATTCCGCTTTCGGCCATGCCGATTCGGGACAGAACCCCGATCCGGGCCGCCTGAGGACTCATTGGGACGAATGAGGCCTCAGGAAAGGTGGGTGTGTGTTTCAGTCAGTCTGGGTGTGGTGTGTGGGATTGGGTGTGGAACAGCAGTTGTCAGGGAGAATCTAACGGAAAGACGGCAGAGGAAGTCCGCCGGACCAGTCGTGCCATGGGCCGTGTGGCACCTCGCGGTCGTCCACGAACCGCCACTCGACACGGGCCCCGCTGCGCAGTTTGAGGAAATCGCGCACGGCCGGGCTGACATCGATGCCCGCCGCCTTGTTGCGGTTCGGACGCGGCGTCTCGTTGCCGAACACGTATTGCCAGTGATCGACCTCGAAGGGGCCGACATCCTCCCACTGCGCGTAACAGACGCGGCCTTCGTGATGGATGGCGACCCAGCGGCCCTTGCAGACCGAGATGCCATCGCCGCGATAGGCCTGCCAGAACCACGGGATCACCTCGGAGGCTTCCGGGCGGTGGACCCCGCCTTTGGCGACGTCGTTGTAGGGCAGCGCGATGTAAAACGGATTGAGCTGCGGCGTGAAACCCTGCGGCAGAAGGCCGTTGCGGAGTTCCGGATGATCGTAGCCGCCGAAATTCGCCTCCCAGTTCTGGTCCCAGGCGCTCTTGGTATTGGGCGTCGGGTTGTTTTCGGTCGGCAATTCGCCCACCCAGAAAACCGTGGCGACGACGTTGCGTTTCCAGGGCAGACCGTCACGGAAGGCGTCCTTGGACGGTTCCACCACGATCCGTGCGGTGGCCGGCACGCCGAAAGGATCACTGAGTCCCGGCAAGGCCTCGCGGCGGTCCTCGAGGAAACTCTCATGAATTTCGGCCAAGCGCTCGCTCAGACGCGCCGCAGGAGCCACCCCCGTCAGGGCAGTGCTCAGGATGACGATCGCGATCCGGGTGATTTTCATGCCTTCCGAAGTGGACATTGGAGCGATGGCCGATCCAACTTGGCGGGCATCATAAAATTTTAATGAACCTTAACAAGAAAAATCTTCATCATTTTTGAACATAATGAAGATTTGATTGTCATGCAAATGGATCATTGGTTTTCAGCGAGTTGCACGACGATCGGCTGATGAAAACGGTGATTGTCGCGTTCCGAAAACTGGAAAAACTGATGCGGAACGCCCCCGTTTAGCGAAATCCCGGTCAAAAACCGAACATTTTTTCAAAATCCTGACAAATGAGGAAGCGGTAATTTCAACATGATCACGTAATGACGGGATCGTGCTGTCATTTCGCCAGGCCGAAGCGGCGTTCCAATTCCCGCATGCCGAACTCGGTGAGGGTCGGCCGGCCATCCACCGCGCAGTAGGGCAGCTCGCAGGTGAAGAGTTCCGCGAGAAGTGGAGCGGTTTCGGCGAGTTTCGGCTCCACGAGCATGGCGGCGCGGCACGCGAGCGCGCGGGCGATGCGCTCCACAGCGAAACGACCGCCGGCAACCGGGGCATGCAACATTTCATCGAGCAACTCGCCGAGAAACCGCCGTGGGTCCCCGATGGCGAGAAAGGCCGGCAAACTGCGGATCTGTATGGTGTTGCCGCCGAAGGCCTCCAATTCGATGCCTGCTTCGGCAAACACGGCTTTCTCGCGTGTGATCTGGCTGAAGTCCCGGGGATCCAGCTCCAAGAGGACCGGCACCAACAGGCCTTGCGAATGGAGCCCCCCCTCGCGCTGTTGGCGCTGCAGGGTTTCGTAGAATATCCGCTCCTTGGCCGCCTTGGGGTCGAACAGCACCAGGCCGCCGTCGCTCTCCAGCACCACGAAGCGCTGTTGCAGCATGCCGAGGATCCGGAATGCCGGTGCTCCCCCGCCCTGCGGAGTCGCGGTTTTCGGTTGCTCTGGTGATTCGGGAGCCACCCACGATTCCAGCATGCGTTGCGGAGCGTGGAAGACCGGCATGGCGGCGGGAATTGGCGCGGCGATCTGCGCCGCAGCCGCTGGTGGCCTCGGTTGGGGTGTGGGAGCGGGCGGCCGCAGGCCTTCGGCGAGCGCGTTGAGGATTGCATCGCGCACGTCCACCGGACGATGAAACCTCACCTCGCGCTTGGCCGGATGCACGTTCACATCCACCAATGCCGGTTCCAGATCGAGCCACAGCCAGGCGGCCGGATGCAGTCCCTCCGCCAGGGCTCCCCGGAAACCCTCGGCCAGCGCGCGGGAAATCACCGCATCCTCCACCGGGCGGCCGTTGAGAAACACAAACTGATGCCTGCGC
>JALOUA010000077.1 GCA_025457625.1 Akkermansiaceae bacterium | reverse complement strand
CCGACATTGGCGTGGAATTGCAGCGGCACCCACTGCCATGCTCCGCTGGAGGAAACATCGCGGAACCACACCTTGCCGCCGGTTTGATCGCCGTTGGCGCCGCCATTCTTGAAAAATCCCTGATAGATGACGACCGTGGCTGCGGGCGCGATTTCGACGTAGGGCAGGCGCATCGGCAGTTGATCCGGAGTGCCGTCCTCGAATGGAACCTCGATGTTGAACGGGATGTGCCAGAGGTCGTCGGACTGCGCGAGAACCGCGCTTGTGAACGACATCAGCGCGAGCAGAAAAATGTGTGTCGTGCGTTTCATGGGCGTGTGATTTCCAGTCGGTAAAAGCGTTTGTCCTGATTGGCGGCGGGCGCGGGGTCGGAGCGCCCGAACGCCGGATCCGCGCTCATGCCGGTGGTGTCGGTATCGGGCAGGAGAGGCGACCAGGAGGTGAGGTTGTCGCCGTGCCAGATGCGGTAGCGGCGGTCGGGAATGACAGGATGTTCCAGGCGCACGGAACCGTCCGGCTGGCGCGTGGCCCTGAGTTTGGGGTAGGCGTTGCGGTCGTCGATGACCGGGTTCAGGCCGACGAGCCACTCGATATCGTTGCTGATGCCGTCCAGATCCGGATCGCCATCGGGCCCGTTGTTGATGTCCGCCGATCCGTCGTCATCCGTATCAAGACCGTAGAGATTCTCCCAATCATCGGGCAGGCCGTCGTTGTCGGCGTCGTTGTCAGGAACCCCGGCGGCCAGTTCGAGATCGAAGGTGAAGGCGATGGAGGTGCCCTGAACCTCGATTTGTTCGGTATGCGCCTGGTTGCGCATGTTGACGGTGTCCGGATCGAACGGCGTGGCTGCGGACGGCGCGGTGTCGATGGCGCCTTCGTTCACCAGCGCGCCGCCGAGGCCCGGGCCGGCGTAGCGGATGGCCGCCCTCACGTTTTGATTGCTGACGGACTTGAGTCCGTTGGCCGCGGCTGGCGAGAGCAGGTTGGCTTGTCCGCCGGCGAGCAGATCCTCGAGGTGCGGCGAGAGGCCGAAGCGCACGAACAGTCCGGTGGCGTTTCCAGCGAGTTGATAGCTCGCGCGCAGCCGGTCGGACAGGTCCGCCAGGGTGATCGTCTTGGTGATTTTCCCGTCCGGAGCAGCGAAGGTCCAGCCGTTCGGTCCGGCGGCAGAAACCTGATAGAGATTGTTCACATATCCGATGCCCGGGCCGGTGGCGAACCAGTCCTTGAAGCCGGAGGTGCGGCGCGCGCCGGTGCCGCCGCTGCCGTCGTCGTGGCTGGTGCCCTCCTCCTCGGTGTCGCGGTCGTTGTAGGCGAGGAAGTTTCCGGAAACCTGATAGACCGTGCCATCGACCGGGTTGCGGGCCCAGGAGGCGGTCATGCGGCCGCCGATGGCTTCGAAGAGCGCGAACACGCGGTCGTTCTTGAGGATGTATTCGTTTTCCCCGTCGAGATCGACGTCCGCGGCATCGGCGGCTGCGGTTGCGGGCGGGTTGGCGGCCCAGGCGGCGACGGCCTGATAGACCGCGGCGAAGCGCAACTGCGACTGGCTGCGCGCGGCGATCGGCGCCAGCGTGTTGAAGTCGCCGTCCGGGTTGGTGTAGGCACCGGTGCTGTATTTGCTCAGGTCGTTGTTCTGCTGGTTGTGGAACGCGGTGAGCAGTGTGGCGGTGTGGGCGGTGGCGCGGGACAGGAACAAGGGCGATGCGGTGCCGTTGCCGCCGGTGAGACCCGCTACCGCAGTCCAGGAAAGATCGGCGAGTTTGCCATCGGCGAGCGTCTGCATGCCGAAATTCCGCGAAGCCGGCAGCGGCACGCCGGGGCGGATTTCGAACAGCTTGGGCGAGAGCCCCTCCTCGCGGGAGCCCTGGCCGAGATACCAGTTGTCATAATTTTCCTGCGTGGCGTGGTCGATCCAATCCTGTGAGACCTTGGCCAGCGCGGGCGCGCCGCGGTCGATGACAAACCACGGGTCGCCGCTGCCGTCGCGGTTGATGTCGATTTGGCCGTTGGCGATTTGTTCCGGCGTGACGATGCGGATCCACGGTTTGTTGGCGGCCCAGCGCAGGTTGCGGTCGTATGCGGCGGCGGTGGCGGTGTTGGTGAGTTCCTCCCACCAGTTTTGGATGATCACCACCTGGTCCTGCGTGCCGCTGCGGGCCTTGCGGTGGAGGAGGTTGCGCCACGGGTTGGGGAAGCCGTTGTCCATGTTCTGGGCGCGGTAGGACGATGCCTGGTCGTTGATGACGAAGCAGGTGACGCCATGCCAGCGGTTGAGGCGGTAGCCGTCGTCGGAGAGCGCGGTGTTGCGGCCCTGCCACTTGAAGAGATGGCGCATCTGGTCGATGAACGTGTGGCTGTAGCCCATCGCGGTGACGCGCTGGAAGACGGTGGCGTCGGCCACGCGCTCGGGATTCCAGAACACCTGCGTGGACGGCGCGTGCTGATAGATGCGGTCCAGCATTTCCGAGGCGAGCGCGGTGTTGTCGTTGTTATAGCTGTTGGAGAAATAGGCGATCATGTGATCGCTGAAGGTGGTGCCGAGCAGTTCGATGTTGCCGGCGGCCATGCGGCCGGCGAGGCGCTGGTTGAAGGCGGGCCCGTCGCGCCACGGCTTGTTGGCGGCGGGATCGACGGCGGCCCACTGGATGGCGGTGGCGAGCGTGGGCGTGAGGTGGAGTGAAAGCGGCTGGCCGAAGGCCTCGTGGGCGTCGATGGCGCGGTGATAACCGGTGGAGAAACCCGAGTTGATCAGGCGCTGGGTTTCCGCGCCGGGCAGCACCGGCTGGTGGCCGTGGGTGAGGAAGATCATCTTGGCGGCCTTGCGCTGGTCGGGATAGAGTCCGTTGAGATCCGCACCCAGCCAGTTGTAGAGGCGGCCGTTGGAGGAAATGTTGGCCTGCGCGCTCCAGTAATCCTCGGCCAGCCAGTCGTCCGTCACCGTATCCCGGATGTCGTTGCGCCCGCCGATGTCGCCAAGGCCGGGACCGCCGGCACCGGTGTTGTTGGTGCCGTCGCGGGTGGTGAATACCTGATAGTTCAACTTCGACGATCCGTTCCACCCGGCGTCGAGCAGCGCCTGACGGCTGATCGAGAACTCGACGGCGTCGAGTTCATGGTTGAAGTAGGCGCGGCCGAAACCATCCGGCGTGTTTTGATCGCGGACGACCACCCCGTTCGCGCCGGTGAGCTGCTGGTTGACCGTGGTGGAGTTCACCGACGCATTGGTGTCGATGTAAACTCGTCCCTTGTCGGTTTGATCACAAGCGACCACCGCCTCCCACTTCATTTCGGTGAGGATGTCCACGTCGTCCGGCAGGGCGGCCTCGCCGTTGGCGGGGTTTCCGGTGTCGATGACGACATAAAGGTTGAGGTTGCCCTCCTCGGCCTGCGGGCGGAGGTCCTGCACGTCGAAGCGGAAGTAGAAATTGCCGTCGGCCCCGCCGTCGCGGGCGTAGAAGGCGACGATGTCGCGCGAGGAATCGAAGCCGTCCCAGGCGCGATAGACGTCGCCGCCCTGGTTGTTGGGGCCCTCGCCCTGGAATTCGTCGAAGGCGACCAGGTCGTCGATGGTCCAGTCGGTGAAGGCGTTTTCATTGACGGCGAGCCCGCGTGTGACCGTTTCGCCGGGGCCGATGACGATCGTGTTGGCGGGTGGGGTGGCGGTGCTGTCGCTGATGAGCGGTTTGGTGCCGTTCTGCAGTTCCTGGAGGTTGGTGAAGCCGTCGCCGTCGGGATCCCCGTTGGCGCCCTGGTCGGGATCGCCCGCCGCACCGGTGCGGAGGTTGAGGATTCCGTTGTCGAGCGGATCCAGGCCATTGGTGATTTCCCAGCCGTCGGACAGGCCGTCGCCGTCGGTGTCGGACTGGAGCGGATCGGTTTCAAGCCACAGAATCCGCGGATAGCCGCCTTGCGGAAAATCCTGATTGAGCTTCGAGCGGTTGATCGCGCGCGATTTCATGCCGGGGGAGCTTCCGCCGATCAGATAGACGGCGTTTGCGGGAGCGGACAGATCGAAGTCCGCCGGCGGGGAACCCTCCGATGCGACGACCTGCAAGTTCACATGACTGTTGCCGTCCGCATCCTCCGCGCCGTCGTTCAAGCCATCGGCGTCGGTATCCGGGTTGTTGGGATCGGTTTCAACAAACCGTGCGTTGGTCGGAAGAGCGCCGCGATCGGCGCGCGAGGTGTTGTAAACCGTGACGGGCGATGCGATGAACGAGGTGATGTTGTCATTTCCGTCGATCAGCGCGATATCCACCCGGCCGTTGCGGTTGGCATCCTCGGTGTTGTCGCGAAGACCGTCGTCATCGGTGTCGGACTTGCCCGGGCTGGTCATCGAGCCGCCGATCTGGTCGGTGCGGGAGCGGTTGAAGTCATAGCGCGGATGACCGGAGTTGTCGGTGGTGTTGAAAACGGGCGGATCGATGTCGCCGATGAAGTTCTTGAAACCGTCGCCATCGGTATCGGTTAGAACGTCGGTGTCGGCGATGAAAGCGGCGGCGATGCCGGACTCCAGGCCGTCGGGCAACAGGTCGTCATCGGTGTCGGGCGAGACCGGATTGGTGGTGCCCGCGATGCACCAGAAGTGGACGTCGCCATTGACCCATGTCTCGCTGTTGCTCGCTGGAAGATTCTTCCGCGTCAGTTCGTCGGAATCCGGGATGCCATCGTCGTCATCATCGTTGTCCGATGGATTCTCCGCCACAAACTGGCGGATGACCACGGTGACGTCGCGGCGGGCGGTGGCCGCGACGGGCCCGCCGGCCGTGAGCGCCGCATCGGCGCGCAGGCGGTAGTTTCCGGCATCGAGGCCCGACCAGCGGAATTCCCATGTTTTCGAGGTGCCGGATTCCTGCATGCCGGTGAAAGCAATCGAGCCGCCGCCCATTTCAGGCGTGAGGATCACCTCTTCGACCCGCGAGTCGGTATCGACGCGCACGGTGTAGGCGCGGTCGTCCGGCGAGGGGTTGGCCAGCGCGGGCAGAACGACTTCGTAGAGGCGGCCGTCGCTGCCGACCGCGGGCGGGTTGGTGATGGAAACATAAGGTGTCTCGCTCACCGCCGCCCGAACCATGCGCGTCGCGGAGAGTGTGACACTCGAGCGCGTGTGCGTGATGCCGATGTGGTGGAGGAAATCCGGATTGCCGTTGTAGAGCGCGGGGATGGGGAAGGCGAGGGCGTGGTATTGCGCGGTCTCATTGCGGATGATCTGATAGGTCGAACGCGGCTGCGGCTGGGCGTTGGTGTCGCTGCCGCTGACGGTGCTGCCGATGGCAACGAGAAACTCGCCGATCAACTGCGCGTCGGAGACGTTTTCGCCGAGGTTCTTGGTGAAGTAGGCTTTGAGGATGTAATCGTCACCGACCGTGTTGCCGTCGGCCTGCGGAAAGGCGACGAACAGCCTCGTTTCAGGGCCGGCGGTGTTCACCGAACGGATGAGCGTGGTGTAGTGGCCGTCCACATCACTCAGCGAGTTGTCATCACTGGAGGAAATCTCCTTGAGGCGCACCTTGATGCTGGCGCTGCCGGAGGAGGGGATGTTGCGGTAATCGAAGCGCCATTCGAGCGGATGCGGGCTGTTCACCGAGGGGTTCGCCCGCACCGGGGTGGCCCTGACCCAGGATTCCGCGAGATTGTCGTCCCACGTGTTGTTGGCGTTGAGATCCTCGAAAGGCTCGCCGGCATCGCGGGTGCCGTTGTTGTTGGCGTCGGTGAATGGCTCGAAGCCCGCGCCGTTGCCGTTGAGCACTCCGGTTTCATTGTCGTCGTTCGAATTTTCCGAATCGACGATCTGATACCAGACCTCGCGCACGCTGCGGTCGGTGCGGACGACCACGCCGTAGCTTTGCTGGTTGAGGGTTTCGTTCGGGTTGGGGAAAACGATTTCACCGTCCGGGCGTTCGGCATCATAATAAAACGTCCGCACATAGGTGTTGTAAATCGGCGCGCCGTCCTGGAGCGGGTTGAGGTTGCCGATGCGCTTGATGAAGGCGCGGGCGCGCAGCACGTGGAATCCCTCCTCGAGTCCGGTTTGCATGTCCCATTCCCATTCGCCGTAGGGTTTGGATGCGTCCTGCACGCGGGCGTAGTCGTTGCGCGGGAAAAACTCCACGGTTTCCGCATTGAAGCCGTCCACGGCGAACTCGCTCATCATCGTGGCGATGCGGGTGACTGATGCCGCGTTGCCCGGGAACCAGGATGAAGAGCCTTGTTTGAAAATTCCGATCTTGTATTTGATGGTGCCGGACGGGGGTTTGGGAATGTTGGCGCTCATCCACCAGTCGTTGGCGTCCTGGTTGTGGCTGAAGTTCATCTCGATGGTCTGCGTGCCGCCGATGCCCGCGCCGCCCGCACCCTCGGGATTGCTGCCATCGGTGGTGTAGTAACAGAACATCCTGAAGCCCGGTCCCACGCCGTTGGGTTTGGCCCAGAGCGAGATGGTGGTGGCGTTCTCCGTGTATTGCAGCGGAGGAGTGCCGCCGGGCCAACCGCCTCCGGGCACGCCGCCGACGGTGTCCTCGGGCGCATGATAGAGGAATGAGGCGATGTCGCCGCCGAGGTTGTCGTAGTTGTTGGCTCCTGGCGGGCCGTTGACGATGGTAAAGCCGGGCGAGCCGATCACTTTGGAATACGTTTCCGCACCGGCGGAACCGAGCTTGTTGCGGGTGGTGTCCACGGCGGCGAACTTCTCGCCTTGCGTGCGTTTGACGAAGGAAGGCTGCTCGTAGCCCAGAAACACGTCGGTCGAGAGCGCCGGTGGGTTGTCGCGCTTGGCGGGGTCCGTTCCCGCGCCGTTGAGATCGATGCCGCCGTTGAGCTTGAACAGGATGTTCTCCGCCGAACCGTCGGCGCGGACCACGAATTTCAGATTTGAACCGTCGGTGACGCGGGGAACCGGATAACGGTATTTGAAGTCGGCAGTATCCTCATCCGGCAGGCCGTAGGGGTTGAATCCGGCATCGCCGTCCGGGCCGTCCTTGCGCTCGACGGTCACGGTATCCACGGGATCGGAGCCGTTCTGATAGATCTCGATCGCCTGTCCGCCGGCCTGCGTCCATGCCGGCGCGGGGTCGGGGTTTTTCCATGAGAAGATGTAATATCCGCCGGCGGGAACCTTGACGCCGTTGGGTGATCCCACATTGGCGGTGATCAGGCCGCGGCCGTTGTGGCCGGCGTCGCCCACCGTGATTGGGAAGCCATTCATCGATTGCCCGTTGGCGGCCGCACCGCGCGCATACTGCCAGAGGTAGGAGCCGGGTGGGAAACGCGTGGTGATGCTCTCACCGACCTCGTTGGCGAAGTTGTCGTTGATCATGACGAGGGCCACGACACCGGCCCCGTCGTTCGACGCTCCGCTGCGCAGGTCCACGCGATCGTAGGCGACGAGGTCCGGGCTGTTGAGGGTGTAAAAATCATTGGCCCCCGGATTGAATGACGCGCTGCGTGCGGCGACTTGGAAACCACGCGCGAAGTTCTGGTGGAGCTGCATCAGGTTGGGCAGGCGGTTGTCGCCGAACTGGCCGAGGAAGGCGGTATTGGCATGTCGGGGGAACGCGCCGCCGCTCTGGCTGAGGGTTTCCGCCTGATAGTTGCCGTCGGTGTAGACGAGCGGCAGACCCGCGCGGGTGAAGTAGAACGCGTGCTGGAGTTCGCGGCGTGCGGCGAAGTCGCTGTCATGGCTCTGCGCGTGCATCACCGCCACCGCGGGGTCGAATCCGCCGGAACCCGGCGCGTCGTAGCCTTGGAGTCCCGCGGACGGGTTTCCCAGCAGGTTGTTGAAATTGCTGCGCAGGTCGTTGTCCACCAGCCGCATGCCGCGGGAGATGTAGCCGCCGTAGCCGGGCGGCTGGCCGAGGTGCTCGCCGAACATCATCGCGTCGTCGCGCGCCTTTTCGGTGTCGAACACGGTGTCGCGGTGATTGCTCCAGTCGGAAAACCCGCGGGTGAGGTTGAACTGGGCCTGCGCCTGTCCGGTGTAGCCGTAAGTGCTCTCGTCCGCGCCGGCTCCGGAGGCGCCGAAAAAATCCTCGGGCGTGTGTTTCACCGCATCGAGCCGCAGGCCATCGGCGCCGGTGCGGTCCATTTTCCAGCGCACGGCGCGGTGCAGCATGTCCTCGACGAGCTCCGAGTAGTAGTCCGCGTTGGCCGCGAGGAAAGCCGGAGTGAGGCCGTTGCCAGGCCCGAATCCGACGTATTGGCCATCGTTGTTCGAGTGCTTCTGCCCGGGCGAGGTCGGCTTGTAGCAGTAATATTCCGGGTTGTCCGGGTGGCGCAGGAAACGGATCTTGCGGATCCGGTCGCCCTCGTTTCTGCCGAAATTGTTGTTCCAGTCGCCCGGTTCGGTGGCGATGTCGATGAGGTCGGAGAGGCCGAGGTGCTGGACCTGCCACGCGTCATTCCAACTGCGCGTGTTGTCCCACTTGCGGTAAAACCCTTCCTCGGTCACCCGCAAGTGGAAGTCCTCGGGCACGAAGCCCGGATACACGTCGATCGGCGTGGATTCGTTGAATCCCGGGATGTCGAACGCGTTGTGGTTCATGATGTTGTCGAAATAAACCCGGATTCCGAAGCGATGGGCGGCGCGCATCATGCTGAGCAGTTCGGCCTCGCTGCCGTAGCGCGTGCCCACGCCTCCGCGCTGGTCCTTGGAGCCGAGGTCGAAGCGGTCCCACAAGTCATAGCCCACGGAGAGCCCGCCGCTGCCCTTGGTGGGTGGGGGCAGCCAGAGCGACTCGTAGCCGGCCTCGGCGAGTTCCGGCATCTTGCTCTCGATCTCGCGCCACGAGGTGTTGAAATACTGGAGCATGGCCTCCCCGGCGGCCGGAACGACGGTCAGGATCAGGGCACAGAAAAATCGGAGCATCGCGGGTGGTCGGGTGGGTTTGCAAGTCACACTGGAATCGGGCGTTTCCGGACTGTCTGGTTGGATATGTCGCACCGGAGTCACGGGTTTACAAGGGCTTGGGTTTTAGCGGCGGAGGAAATCTGTTGGTAGGCCGCGGAATCGGGGCTATACCCGCCCCGATGAGCGATGCTTCCGCCGATACCAAACGTCCCCGCGTCAACGTCCGCCGGCCGGATGTGATGGAGTTGGTCGCCGCCGAGGTGGCGGTGCATTTTCACTCGTCGATCGTCGAAAACCTGCGCGACCGCGGCGGGCGCGTCACCCTCGGCAACACCACCCTGCTGCTCGCCGAGCAGTTCGGCTTCTGTTACGGTGTCGAGCGCGCCATCGACCTCGCCTACGCCTCGCGCCGGGTGTTTCCCGACCAGCGGATTTTCCTGATTGGCGAAATCATCCACAACCCGGATGTGAACCTCCACCTGCGCGAAATGGGCATCGTTTCCCTGCCATGGCAGGAACTCGGCGGCGAATACGACGACCTCACCGCGGATGACGTGGTGATCGTCCCCGCGTTCGGCGCGCCCACCGGCTTCATGCGCAAGGTCGAGGAAGCCGGCTGTTACGTGGTGGACACGACCTGTGGCGACGTCATGAAAGTCTGGCGGCGCGTGCGCGGTTATGCCAGGGACGGCGTCACCTCCATCATTCACGGCAAGGCCCAGCACGAGGAAACCCGCGCCACCGCCTCGCGCGCCCTCGGCGAGGACGGCAAAGGGCAATACCTGATTGTCCTCACCCTCGCGGATGTCGATTTCGTCTGCGCTTACATCCGCGGTGGCGGCGACCGCGCGGAATTCCTCAAACGCTTCGCCGGCAGCATGTCGCCGGGTTTCGAGCCGGACCTGCACCTCAAAGCCGTCGGCGTGGCCAACCAGACGACCATGCTCAAGAGCGAGACCGAGGAAATCCAGCGCCGCATCCGCCAGGCCGTGCTCGACCGCGATGGCGACACCGCCGCGTTCCACTTCTTCGACACCATCTGCGGCGCCACCCAGGAACGCCAGGACGCGCTGTTCGACATGCTCAAGAAGCCGATGGACGTGCTGCTCGTCGTCGGCGGCTACAACAGTTCCAACACCGCCCATCTCGTCGAGATCGCCGAAGCGGAAATCCCCACCTTCTTCATCCGCGGCGCGTCCTGCATCCGCTCGCTGGAGGAAATCGCGCATTACGACCTGCACCGCAGGGAGGAGGTCGTCTCGCGCGGCGGCGAGTGGCTGGACCCGCGGCGGCCGGTCACCATCGGCATCACCGCCGGCGCCTCCTGCCCGAACAACCTGATCGAGGACACGATCCTCAAAGTGCTGGAGCTGCGCGGCGTGCCGGCCGATGCGCTGGCCGGATGACGGCAGCCAACCACTCCGACGGGAAAACACTTTGCCATGCCTGGCGCGCATGCCCTCAAACGGCGCTGCCCGCCGCACCAGGCAATGGCGGCGGATTTTTGCTGAAGTAGCGCAACCAGTCGGTCTTGGCGGTGAGGAACATCAGCAGGGCCAGCGTGGCCACCGCGAGCACGGTGAGGGTGATGCCGGTCAGCCCGTCGATGAAAAACGAGGCGCTGAACGCGACCATGTAGATGCTTTGGGCGGGCAGGGCGATCGCGAACAGGCGCTTGCCGGCCACCGCCTTGAGGTAGCCGCTCACCAGCAGCAGCGAGGTGGCCGCCGCGATGGCGAAGCTGTGAACCAGCGGCAGCAGATCGACCAGATAGGCGAAGAGCAGGTGGAAGGCGAAGAATCCCGCGGAGATGAAGAACACATGCATGGGATGCAGCGGGATGCCCTTCATGCCGCCGATCAGCAGGACCACGGTGACGAAGAACAACAACGAGACGGGCGCGAAGAAGGCGATGCGCGCGGCCACCGGTCCGGCATTGAGGCGCTTGGGCATGTCCATGCCGATGTCCTGCGCGGCCAGCACGTCCGGATAGTCCCAGACCAGGTCGTAGCCCGTGGCATCGCTGTGGCGCTTGTCGGGATCGGCCGAGCCGGTGCCGACCGGGAAATTGATCTCATGGAAGTCGGTGCGCATCGCGAGTTGGAACCCCGAGATCCGGCGCTTGTCCGGGAACTCGTATCTCCAGGAATCGGTGCCGCGGGTGCCATACGCGGTGTTCAGCGTCACCGATCCCGAGGCGGGCAGTTGAATGGCGCGCGTCACCACGCCGGTCGCCCCGGGCATCGCCTGGGACGCCTGATCGCCATCGCCGAGGCGGAAATCAAAACCCTGAAGCCCGGCGGTTTCCGGCGGCAGCGGAAACGAGATGTAAAACGTCTGCGGAATCCTGGTTGGGTTGGTGAATGTGTAAGCTCCTTCGAATCCGACATCATACGTGCGGTGCCAGACGAGCCCCCGGCGCTTGGGGTCGTAGCCGAGCCTCACCTTGACGTGCGACGCGGACGGCAGCACCCGCGCCCTGCCGCCCGGGGCGTTGGGCGTGTCGAACCACGCGTGCGGGTGTTGCTGCGTGATGGCGGGCCCCCACACGCCGGAAACCTCGTTGCGCATGGCGCCGGAGGAACTCTGGGTGCGTTGCGAGAGCGCCGCTCCAAGGATGAACCAGGCGACGGTGGTGCAGCCGATGAT
>JALOUA010000348.1 GCA_025457625.1 Akkermansiaceae bacterium | reverse complement strand
CTACGATGCTGCTGGCGATGCAATCGGAGTCGAATTGATTGGAGTGCGGGAATTCACACTACCCCGCCTGCTCGCATCATGTGGCATCAAGCTACTGACGGATAGCCCGGACATCATGGGCAAAGCGCGCTATATCCGCACCGGAGCCAAGGTGCCCGCATGATTGCACCCTCCGCCGCCCTTCTGGGCGCGCTGGGTGCCCTCGGTCTCCTTCGCCGCCGCCCGCCGTCGCTGAAGCTACGGCGGACAGCCGGATCTGATCCGCTGGCTGCCTGAGGCAGAAACCACACCACTCCAACCAAGAGGCGGGCCCCACAAAGGCCCGCCTCATTCTTTTGGCAGGGACCGTCTCTCCGAGCGGTCCGGTCATTGCTCCGCCAATTAAAAGCGCCAGGTAAATTTCGACCCCACTCGTTCCTTCCTTGGCGTCCCGAGCGAACGATGTCATGGAGCGTCATGAAGTTGCCGAATTTCATATTGGCTACCGTTCCGGAGAAAAAGATCACCCACTACTTGTTGAACCCGTCCCATCCGGCGGGATGGCGGCAAGGCGGCGTTCTTTCTCCGATTTGGCTTTTCCGTCCCACAATGGGACCTGCTTGCGCAGGCGCTGCTTCAACATGGAATTGAAAATGAGGTCGTCGACGCTGCGGAAAATCGATACGGCACACGGTATGTGGTGGATGGCCATCTCACCGCGCCGGATGGAACTTGCTTGAATATCCGCAGTGCGTGGTTTATCGATCATGGCACGGAGCAGCCTCGCTTTGTGACCGCTCATCCTCTACCAAAATCATGAAACCGATCCATGAACTTGATGTTGTGGCGCTCACTTGCAACTTGCCGGAGCAGGGTTTGGTGCGAGGGGACGTGGGAACCGTGGTTCTGGTCCACGGCTCCGGCGTGGCCTTTGAAGTGGAGTTCGTGGGTTATGACGGTCACACGGTGGCGCTTTTGACCTTGGAATGTGACCAGCTTCGCCCCTTGGACGCCCGTGACATTCCTCATGCAAGGGAACTCAGTGCAGCTTGATCACTGCCATGAGCACACTCACCATCCGCCTGCCCGACGACAAGCACGCCCGCCTGCGCCAATTGGCCGTAACAGTTTAGCCCCCGGGGTCGGCATTGTCCCGCTCCCGACGGAACGTCCGAATTGACACGCTGAGGTAAGCGATGGCCGGGCAACCGAACCCGACCATGAATCCCAAAGACGACAAGACCACCCGCATGCGCCGCCAGTATTCCGCCGAGGAGAAAGTCCGGCTGCTCAAACTCCACCTGGTTGACGGCCAGCCGATCTCGGCCATCTGCGACCCGCACCAGATCCACCCCACGCGGTTTTACGGCTGGCAGAAAACCTTCTTTGAGAACGGAGCGGCGGCTTTCGACCGCACGCCCCTTCCTCGTATCACTGATTTGAGGTCCCAGAAGATTGAGCAACTCGAAGCCCGCCTCAAGCGCAAAGACGAAGTCATCGCCGCAGTGACCGAAGAGCTCGTGCGCACAATAAAAGAACTTGGGGAGGCCTGAAGGAAACATGGACGCCGTCCGACGAGCGCGACGCCGTGGTGGACTTCCTCAAGCCGGCGTTCCACCAAATCGGCGAGCACCCGCTCCAACACCGCGACATTGACCAGGTGCCGCACTTCGGAAAAGCTGCCCAGACTGACCGGATTGGAGCAAACCTCCCCGCGCACCTTCGGAAACTTCGAGCAATGGCTCAGCCCGCGCAGGGTTCTGGCAATCGGATTGAGCAAGCCGAAGAGCATCAGGCCGAGGTAGTCGCCGAGTTCGAGCTTGCGGGGGCATCGAGAAAACCCGGATGCGCTTCCACCTCCGCCTGCGCGATCGCCAAGGCCTCGCGGAACTCCCGCAGGAGACGGAAGTGCCCGAGATCACTCGCCTTGAGAGGCGGTGGAGCGGTGTCGCGGGGCTTGGTGTTCTTGCTCAACAGCCGCGAGCATCCACATCGCGGGAAAAAGTACCGGTGACAATTCCGTCACATTTGTTTACCGAGAGAACAAGCAGCTAAAATGCCGAACACACTTGCTCATGGATCGCCGCAACACACCTTGCGCAAGAGTTCGTCGAAACGCCCCATGGCCGCGTCATACACCGGAGCCAGTGCCGGGTCCGGTTGCAGCGCCGCTCCCGGTGAGGCTTGGCAGAACGATTGTTGGAGTTCCGGCAAAGGGTGACCGGCGGCGGTCGCGGCGATCAACGCCGCGCCGAGAGCGGCGGAGTTGGACACATCGAGGCGCTCGACAGGCGCTTGGAAGACATCCGCCACCAATTGGGCGATGCCGTCATTTTTGGCCGCGCCACCGGTCAGGCGGATGCGCTCGGCTTTCACCTCCATCCACTGCGAATGCAGGCGCATGTTGAGAAACTGGCCTTCCAGCAGCGCGCGGACCTGCAATGCGGGCTCCGTGCCGGACACGAATCCGGCGCTTCCCCGCATGACCGGCCCGGTGAAATCATGGCGCGGGGTGATTTCCGGGCCGAAGAAAGGCAGCATCAGGTTGGTTCCCGCCTCATGACGGGTCTCCGCCAGTGCGGCGCGCTCGAAGGCACTCCAATCGAGCCCGAGACGATCGCGCAGCGCCTCGCGGGCGAGCGAGCCGTTGCGGAAACAGATCAGCGACATGAATCCTCCGGCGGGATTTCCAAAGACGTGGCCGAAGCCGCCGGGATCGGTCTTCGGTCCGGGCATGGCCGCGAAAAACGTGTCGCTGGTGCCCAGGGAAATGACGATGTTGCCGGGTGTGGTCGCGCCCATGCCGACCAGCGACGCGGGGTTGTCGCCGGTGAAAAGCGCGCAACGACAGGTGGCGGAAAGTCGGTATTTTTCCCTGAAATAGCGCGCAACCATTCCCTGCACCGCAGTTGCAGGCGCGGGCGTGGGGAGTTTTTCCAGCAATCCGGGCGCGGTGGCGGCAAGCAGTTCCGGGTCCCAGGCGAGCGAGGAAAGGTTCAGCAGATTCATGCCGGCACCATCGCCGTAGTCGATCGATACGGATTTTCCCGCGATGACGGAGGCGATGAACGAACTCACCAGATGGATGTGCGCGGTGCGTCCGTAAGCGGCGGGGTCATTTTTGAAAAACCGGCGGATTTGCGGACCGGTGAAGCGTTCGATGGCCACCGATCCGCTGCTGCGGCAGACTTCACCCGGACCACCGAGCGCCGAGGTGATTTCCGCGCATTCCTGTCCGGTGGATGTGTCCATCCAGATGGGCGAGGTCGTCCGCGTGAGGGCGGGGGAGAGCTGGGATTTGAGATCCTGAGCCGGATTCAACGCAGCGAGACGTTCTCCGAATGTCGCGTCCAGATAGACCGATCCATGCTGCTGGCCGGAACCTGCGATCATTTCCACGGTGGAA
>JALOUA010000347.1 GCA_025457625.1 Akkermansiaceae bacterium | reverse complement strand
CGCCGTATCTACTGCAGCGGCACAGGCACTCTCATTCTTCCGACTTCTTTTCCGCCAGCTTCGCACCGGTTTTTTCAAACCAGGCGAGCAGGTCATCCAACAACTCGTCGCGCTTCTCCGGGTTGGAGCCCGACAGATTGTCGCGCTCGCCCGTGTCTCCGGCGATGTGATAGAGTTCGACGGCATGGTTGGTCGCGAGTTTCTCCCTGCCGCCATCGAGCAGCCATTCCTCGTGGTAGAGGAAAAGTTTCCACTCACCCTTGCGGATCACGCTGACCGGGCGTGTGCGGAACACCTTGTCGCGCCCGCGGATCACCGGGCGGTCGAGATAGCCGGGGAAATGCCAGAACAGCGCCTCGCGCTTCAGTCCGCCGCCGCCGCACAGTGTCTTGAGACTCTCTCCGTCAAGGACCTTGTCCGGGGGAACGGCGGCTCCGGCGGCTTCCACGAAGGTCGGAAACAGATCGACTTGTGATACCGGCACATCCTTGTGCGAGCCGGGCACCGTCACTCCCGGCCAGCGGATGATGAACGGCACGCGGATGCCGCCCTCATAATACGCACCCTTGTTTCCCCGCAGCGGCTCCTGGGATGATTGGTTCGTCGCCCCGTTGTCCGATGAGAAAACCACCAGCGTGTTGTCGGCGATCCCCAGCTCGTCCAGCTTGTCCAGCAACATCCCGACACCGCTGTCCAGATCCTTCGCGCATGCGGCGTAAAGCGCCAGCTCCTTCTCATCCGCGGTCCCGGCCTTGTTTTGAAAATGATCCAATGTCTCTTTTCTGGCCTCCAGCGCGGTGTGAATCGCATGGTGTGACATGTATGCGAAGAACGGCTTTCCCGCCCGCGCGTTCTTTTCCATGAAAGCCATCAGCTCACGCGTCATCGAGAATATCCCCTTGGGATCATCCCGGGTCATTCCGGAGGAATGATTCGGATTCCGTCCTCTGGCGGAATCATGATAGACATCGAATCCCTGTTCGGTCGGCGAGCATCCGTCCGGCCCTGACAGATGCCACTTGCCGAATATCCCCGTGGCATATCCCGCGGAGCGCATGGCGTCCGCCAAAGACCATTCCTCCGCCGGTATCCCCGACCGGTTGGGGATCGGGACCAGACGCATCATTTCAGCGGGTCCGCGCTTCGTCGAACCGACGGCATAGACATGATGCCGGGGAGTGTATTGCCCGGAGATCAGGCAGGCCCGCGTCGGCTGGCAGTTCGCCGCCGGGGCGTATCCGTTCGTGAAAACCATTCCGGACTTGGCAAACGCATCGATGCGCGGCGTTTCAAAAAAGCCCTCCCCCTGATAACCCGTGTCCCTCCAGCCCAGATCGTCGGCAAGGATGAACAGGATATTGGGTTTCGTTCCGGCCCTGGCCGCGGCCAGTCCGAGCAATATCGCCAACAGGATGCGGGTCATTTGAACTCGGCTGTGGTTGTTAGAGCGGCTTGTCCTTGAGCTCGCGCACCCAGATGTTGCGGAAGCGCACGGGATTGCCGTGGTCCTGCAGGGCGATCGGCAGCTTGTCGGGGTGCGCCTTGTATTCGGAGGCCGCGTGCGGGCCCATCCAGCCGGTGCCGCCGCTCAGAACCACATGATCCTGGATCAGCACGCCGTTGTGGAAGACGGTGAAGGTGGCCCGGCGGATGAGTTTGCCCTTTTCATCGAAAACCGGGCGGTGGAAGATGATGTCATAACTCTGCCACTCGCCGGGCTTGCGGCAGGCGTTCACCAGCGGCTTGCTGCGGCCATAGAGCGCGCCGGCCTGGCCGTCGGCATAGGTTTGGTTCTCATAACTGTCGAGCACCTGGACTTCATACTGGTTCATCAGGAACACCCCGCTGTTGCCGCGGCCCTGGCCATCGCCCGATACCTTCGCCGGCGCGGCCCATTCCACGTGGAGCTGGACAGAACCGAAGTTCCGCCTGGTCTGGATGTAGCCGGCTTTTTTCACCGATTCGAGCGCGCCATCGACGATTTTCCACTGGCTCGGGTTGCCTTGGCTGTCGGTCCAGTTCGCCTTGAATGATTCTTCGCTGCCGTCGAAGAGCACAATGGCATCCGACGGCGGCGTGGTGAACCCAAGGGAGTCGCCGGGAGTGACGACGGGCGGCAGGGGCTGCTTGGTGACGTCGGTCTCATGGACTTTCACGCCATCGATGAACATGTAGAGCACGTCCTTGCCGTCCTCGCCCTTGCGGATTTCGGTGGTGATGACCGGCTTGCTCATGTCTTCGGCAGCCTTGGCGTGTGTCGTGCAGAGCGCAAGCGCGGCGAGTGAGAGGATGGCGGAGAAGCGGGAGCGGGCGGTGTGTGTTTTCATGGTTCGAAACAGGGTGGTCCTTGATCTGTGGAATCTGTGGCTTGAAGGAGGTTTTTGCCTGCCCGGAGGCCGGAACAATCCGGCAATTCCCATCCGTTGGTCACAATCACGAGGCGGAAATAAAACGCCGGGTCCCGTCGCCGTCGAGGCTTAAAATCATGCCGGGTGCTGAGTGATTTCAGGCTGGCGGGCAGCGGACTGATTGTCTTCCATCCCATCACCCAGACCGGTCGATGAAAGCTTCCCCCGTCACCCGCATCCTGTTCGCCGCCGTGTGGCTGGTGAACGGCATCTGGTGCAAGATGATGGATGGCGTGCCGCGCCACCGGGAGATCGTCGCGCGGATCCTGGGCGAGGAGCACTCGCTGCTGCTCACGCGCTTGATCGGCGTTGGCGAGGTGCTGATGGCGGTGTGGATTCTCACCGGCATCCGCTGGAAATGGAATTGTGCCGCACAGATCGCGGCCGTGCTGGCGATGAACGTCATCGAGTTCATCGTCGTGCCCGACCTGTTGCTGTTCGGAAGATTCAATTCACTCGTCGCACTCGCCTACATCATGGTCGTCGCATGGGCGGGATTCCGTCCCGGGAAACGATGAACCTCTGCCAGACGCTTTTGAGGATCGATGGGCCCTCGTCTTGATTTTCCGATGCTTCCGCCATTCTGCCGGTCCCGCACCACAAGCGTTACCGATTTCCTGATTTTATCCCAGATGACCCTTCAGGTAGCGCTATTCGGAACTGACCCTGACGATGATGGAGTGGATAAAACGGATGCAAATCAGGAAATTCGGAAAATCGGAGTGGCTGCCTCCGGGCGGTGATGAATCGCCAAGGGGGGTTTCAACACCCGCCAAAGCTGCCGTTCATTCGATCCCCTGTCGCAGGTCACGCGCACTCCAAAGCACATCCGCCGCGCACGCCGCCCTGCCACGCATTTTCCGCGCGCCGCTCTTTCGCCTCGGCCCGAAGCGTTCCCGGCACTGCTCGAACAAGCCGTCCACAAACGCCCGGCTGCCGATCACCGCGCCATCGCTGAAATACCTCACCTTCCACCGCAACATCTGCCGC
>JALOUA010000346.1 GCA_025457625.1 Akkermansiaceae bacterium | reverse complement strand
GCTGCGGCGACCGGTGATCGCCGCTACGCTCACGCCGGGCCGCGGTCCACGTCCATGCGGAAGGTTTTGCCTTTCAGCTTGGAATTGCGGGTCGCGCGGATCACTTGGTCGGCGAATTGTTCCGGCACATCGACCAGCGTGTGACGCGGGAAAAGCGTGATGCGGCCGAGTGATCCGTCGGGCAGGCCGGCCTCGCGATACATCATGCCGACGATGTCCTTGGCCATGATGCCGTGGGTTTTCCCCAGCGAGAGGAACAGGCGCGCCATGCCGGGCTCGTGCGGGATCGGGCCGCGCTCGAATTTCGTTCCCGGCCCGTGCCCGGCACGGGGGCCGCGGTCGTCGCGATCGTCGCGCGGCGGACGGGCGTCGCGGGTCTTGGCCTTGCGTTCGGGTTTTTCCGGTTCGCGGTCCTCGGCGATCAACTCGCCCTCGCGGCCGCTGGATTCGCGCAGCATGGTGGCGAGCGCGCCGGCGATGTCGGTGGGCGTGTGGCCTTGTTCCAACAGACGGTCGATGTTGTCCTGATAGGTGTCGAATTTCCCTGCCTCGAGGCGTTCCTTGAGCGTGTCGAAAATCAGGTCGGCGCGGCGACCCTCGACCTGCTCGACGGACGGGATGCGCTCGCGGCGGATGACCTGGCGCGTGTAGCGCTCGATCGACTGCAGCCGGTAGATGTCGCGGCCGAAGACAAAACTCACCGCGCGTCCCGAGCGCCCGGCGCGGCCGGTGCGGCCGATGCGGTGGACGTAGTCTTCGGGGTCGGCGGGCAGGTCGTAGTTGAAGACGATGTCGATCTCGTCGATGTCGAGCCCGCGGGCGGCGACGTCGGTGGCGACCAACAATTCCACGCTGCCGTCGCGGAAGCGCTTGAGCACGCGCTCGCGCATCATCTGGGTCATGTCGCCGTGCAGGCGGTCGGCGGCGTAGCCGCGGTTGATGAGGTGCTCGGTGCATTCGTCCACCGAGCGTTTGGTGTTGCAGAAGATGATGCCGAGGCGCGGCGGATTCATGTCGAGGATGCGCGAGAGCACTTCGACTTTCGAGCGTTCGCGGACTTCGAAATACGATTGCTCGACGGTGGAGACCGTGCGCGCCTTCTGTTGGATCTCGATGATTTCCGGCTCCTTGCCGAAGCTCTTGATGAGGCGCGAAACCCCGGCACTCATCGTGGCGGAGAAAAACAGCGTCTGGCGCTCCGGCGGCAGCGCGCCTAACAACTCGTCCATTTCCTCCTTGAAGCCCATGTCGAGCATGCGGTCCGCCTCGTCGAGGATGGCCATGCGGACTTGCGAGGGATTGAAACTGCCGCGCCGCAGGTGGTCGAGCAGCCGGCCGGGGGTGCCCACCACGATGTGCGCGCCGTCGCGCAGGGCGCGCAGTTGGCGGTCCATCGGCGCGCCGCCATAGACGGGCGTGGCGTGGAGGCCGCGCATTTTCGCGCCGAGGCGGTGGACTTCCTCGCAGACCTGCACGGCGAGTTCGCGGGTGGGGCAGACGATGAGCACCTGCGTGGCGGGCGACTTCACATCCAGCAGTGCCAGCGCGGGCAGCGTGAAAGCCGCGGTTTTTCCCGAGCCGGTGGCGGACAGGCCGACGAGGTCACGGCCTGCGAGCGCGGGCGGAATGCTCAGCGCCTGGATCGGCGAGGGGCGCTCGTAGCCGAGCGTTTCAATGGCGGCGAGCAGCGGCGCGGGCAGGCCGAGTTCCGAAAAGGGAGGGGTGTCCATGAGGAAAAAATGAGGCGGAAGTCCGGCCGGCGGGTGCTTTCCCGCGCCGGGCGGGAAGCCAATCACTGATTTCCACAGGAAAACAAGCACGGATGTGAATGCGCGCCTTTTTGCCGATTGCCGAAGCGGGCGGCCGATGCCAAGCTCCGCCCATGAAGATTCCTCGAATGTGTGTGTCCGGCATGTGGGTGGTGCTCGCGTTATCGCCGCTCATGGCGCAGGAAGATACGCCCCCGGCGGCGGAGCCGGAAGAGGCGGTCCGGGATGTCAATGGCATCCCCGCCGACCTGTTGGATGATCCCCACGTGCGCGAGGAGCTGGCGATCAATGAATTCACCGCGCCCTCGATTTCGAAACTGTTCGACACCCTGCAGTTCCTGATGCCGCTGCCGCTGTTGGAAACCGAGCTGCAGATCCCCGAGCGCATGCCGCTGGACCGCGCGGATCTGGCCATCGAACTGGGTTTCCTGATTGCCGACGGCTTCCTCGTCGTGCAGGCCGAGCAGCTGGAAAAGGTGCCGGACCTCGCCACCAAGCTCACGCGTTATGGCAAGGCGCTGGGTGCCGGCGACCGCGTCAACCGCCACGCGGCCAGCCTGCTGGACAGCGCGAAAAACAAGGATGTGGCACAGTTGAAAAAGGAACTCTCCTCCACCCAGCGCGATGTGGAGAGCGAGCTTGTCATCCTGCGCGATGCCGATTTGGCGCATCTCATCTCGCTGGGCGGCTGGATCCGTGCGCTGCAAGTCTCCACCGTGGCGGTGGACAAGCAGTTCTCCGCCGAGCGCGCGCGCAAGGTGATGCGCGAGGACATCGCGGATTATTACACCGAATCAGTGGCGGGGCTGGAGCCGAGGATTTCCGAACGGCCGAACTATCGCGCGATGCGAGATGTATTGGCCGGGCTGCGCGCCGAGATGGTCATCAAGGATGGTGAGGACCCGAAGCCGGAAACCATCAGGGAAATCCGCGAACAGGCGCAAAAACTCGTTCAACTGGCACTGGAGCGCAAACAATGAGCCGCGGGAAACATCTGACAGCGGCCGTGCTGGGCCTCGGCATCATCGGCTCGCGCGCGCATGCGCGGCTGGCCGCGGCGGGATGGAGCGTGTCATGCTGGAACCGCACTCCCATGGGGATTCCCGGCGAATCCGCGACGCCCGAAGACGCCATCGCGGAGGCGGATTTCATATCCATTTATCTCAAGGACGCGCCCGCCCTGCGCGAGGTCGCCGCACGCATCGGGCCTTTCCTCAAGGCCGGCCAAATCGTCTTGAACCACTCGACGGTGGATCTCGAAACCACGCTCTGGCTTGAGAAACTCTGTCTCGCGCATGGCTGCGGTTTTCTCGACGCACCCTTCACCGGCAGCAAGATCGCCGCAGGGAACGGGCAGCTGGTTTATTACATCGGCGGTGATCCGGAACTGGCGGCGGAGGTGGAGGACTATCTCTCGGTCACCAGCAAGTCGCGCCTGCCCTGCGGCAATGCCGGCGCGGCGACGGTCGTCAAACTGGCAACCAACCTGATATCCGCCTGTACCGTGCAGGCGATGGCCGAGGCGCTGGCGATCGCCACCCGTCACGGCGTGCCGGCGGACCGCCTGATCCATGCGGTGAGCCAGAACGCCAGTGCCTCGCCGCTTGCCGCAATGAAGTTTCCGGCGATGG
>JALOUA010000076.1 GCA_025457625.1 Akkermansiaceae bacterium | reverse complement strand
GGCGGCGATGCTGCCGACAAGGCCGACGGTTTCACTCAGGCTGCGCACGGTGATTTCCATCACCTCCACCGCTTGCTCGCGGTCCATCGGGTTTGGCGCTCCAGCAGGGCCGACGGCTTCCTTTTTGCCGCACGATGCCAGACAGAAGAGCGTGAGACAGAAGACAGAAGACCGGAATGCCGTCTCGGCACGCGATGTCCTGTCTGCTGATTTGCATGGGATGGGTGAAATCTTCATCTTCTGTCTTCTGTCTTGGACTCTTCTGTCTCTCACCATTCTCCCCCCACCGCCTTGGCGAGGGAGACGGCAATGGCGAGGCGTTCGGCGCGGATCGCGTTGGCGGCTCGTTCGGCGTCGAGGCGGGTGCGCTCGGCATCCACCACATCGAGGAAACTGACGAGGCCCTGGTTGAAACGTTTCACCGAGAGATCGAAGGTTTTTCGCGCGGCGGCGAGCGCCTGGTCCTGGGCGGCCTGGCGCTGCTTGAGAATCACGGTGGCCTGCAGCGCGTCCTCCACCTCGCGGATCGATTCGAGCACCGTCTGGCGGTATTCCGCGCTGGCGACCTCATGCGCGGCGATCACCGCGCGGCGCTGGGCGGCGAGGTATCGCAAACTGCTCACCGGCGTCATCGCGCTCGCCCCGAGCGACCAGACGAGCGCGGATGCATTGAAAAGACTGCTGGCGACGGTGGTGTCGAATCCGGTCGACGCATCAATCACGAACTCGGGGAAAAACGCGGCGGTGGCGACGCCGATTTCGGCATTGGCGGCGGCCACGTTGCGCTCGGCGGCACGGATGTCCGGCCGCTGGCGCAACAGCCCGGATGGCACGGAAACGGGAATGGACGGCGGCTTCGGCAGATCGGTTTTCTCCGCCACCCGCGAACCGCTTGCGGCGGAGCCTGTTAGAACAGCGAGTGCGTTGACCAGTTCCGCGCGCGATTGATCAAGCCGGATGCGGTCGGCTTCGGCGGTGGCCACCTCGGTCTCGGCGCGCGCGAAGTCGAGGCCGCTGATCGAGCCGGCATCGCGGCGCTTGCCCAACAGGTCGAGCGCGCGCCGGCGGATTTCCACCGTGCGGGCGAGCACCGCCCGGTCCGCATCCACCGCGCGCAGCGCCCAATACGTCTGGGCCACGTCGCCGGCGATGCTGAGGCGCACCGCGTTGAGCAGTTCCTCGGTGGACTTTTCGGTGGCGGTGGCGGCCTCCACCTGGCGGCGCACTTTTCCCCAGACATCGATTTCGTAGCGGAAATCGAGCGGCACGGTGAAGTTGTTGAGTGTGCTGGGGCCCCCGCCGGGGCCGCGGAAGCGGAATTTCGTCCGTTCGGCGGCAATACCCGCGTCCACCGCGGGGAAATAAAACGACCGCGTCGCGCTGCTGATCTCGCGGGCCTGCTGCAAGCGCGCCGCCGCGGCCGCGATTTCCTGGTTCTTCTCCAGCGAGCGCCCGACGAGTTCATTCAGGCCGCGATCCCCGAAGAGTTCCCACCACGCGCGCGGCACCGGCAGGCTGTCCGGCGACTGCCGCCGCCACTTCACTCCGTCCTGCGAAAACGACGCCGGCAATTCCATCGATGGCACCTCGTAATCCGGACCCACCGGCGCACAGGCCGCCAGCACACCGAACAGCGCGCAACCGGAAACACGGAGCATGATCATCGGGCAAGGCATCAACTCCGCCGAGTGAAGCGAGAAATGGCTTGCGTGCAAGTGATTACTTGCAAGAACTTCCGGCGTGAGCGCGCCACCGGCGAAACCCCAGCCAAGCGAAGGCCACGGCACGCGCCGGCGGCTGATCGACGCGGCGCGCGCGGAATTCGGCGACAAGGGCATCGAAAGCGCGACCACCCGCGGGATCGCCGAGCGCGCGGGCTGCAACGAGGTGACGCTGTTCCGCCATTTCGAGTCCAAGCAGAAACTGCTGGCGGCGGTCGTGCAGCAGACGTCCGAGGAGTTTCTCGGCCTATGCGAGTGCCCCGAAGCGTTCTGTGGCGATCCGGCCAAGGACCTGCTGCGTTTCGCGCGGACTTACAACGAGTCGCTGGAGGGCTGCGAGGGCATGGCGCGCGCGCTGATCGGCGAGGGCCGGCGCCAGCCGACCTTGTGCAAGGAGCTGATCGGCGACGTGCTGCAGCCGTTTCACCGCGGCATCGCGGCCTATCTCGACCTCAGGAAAAAGGAGGGCATCGTGCGCCGGAATCTCGACAGCATGGCGTTCGCGGAAATTTTCACCTCCACCTTGATGGGCGGCCTGTTGCGCCGCTCGTCAGGCCTCTCCGCGATGGACCGCGAGGGCTGGATCCGCAACACCGTCAACCTGCTGGTCCGCGGCATCGGCCGCTGAGATCCGCGCTTGCTCCGGCCCGCGCCATTTTCAATCCTGCCTCCATGCTTCCCGCCACCGCCGCCCTCAAAAAACTCCTGCTGGAAAAATCCGTCCGCACCGGCAATTTCACCCTCGCCTCCGGCAAACAGAGCGACCTCTACATCGACTGCCGCGTCACCACGCTCGATCCCTCCGGCGCCAACCTGATCGGCGATCTCGGCTGGCACGCCGTGCGCTCCAAGATCCACTCCGAGCACCTCAGGATCGACGCCATCGGCGGCATGACGCTCGGCGCGGATCCGATCTCGCTGGCCATCGGCATGACTTCCGCCGCGAAACATCCGGACGAGGCGCTGCAAGTCTTCACCGTGCGCAAGGAACCCAAGGGCCACGGCGCGGGCAAACAGATCGAGGGCAACTTCAAGCCGGGCGACACCGTGATCGTCGTCGATGACGTGATCACCACCGGCGGCTCGACGCTCAAGGCCATCGACGCCATCGAGCGCGAGGGCGGTAAAATCGCCTTCTGTCTGGTGCTGGTGGACCGCGAGGAAGGCGGCCGCCAGGCGATCGAGGCGCGCGGCATCCATGTGCTGCCGCTGTTCACCCGCGGCACGCTGCTGGGCGAGTCTCCGTCACCGGACGCAGGCGCTCTGCGGGATTCGGCCTGACACCCTCATCCCTGAAGGTGACCCCGCGTCTCAACGCCATGCGCATTTCCATCATCGTGCCCGCCTTCAACGAGGAGCGGCTTCTGGCTGGCTCGCTCGCGGCCATCCAGACCGCGTCCGCCGTCTTTGCCGACCGCGGTTGGACAAGCGAACTGATCGTCTGCGACAACAATTCCACCGACCATACGGCGGACATCGCCCGTGCCGCCGGCGCGCATGTGGTGTTCGAGCCGGTCAACCAGATCGCCCGCGCCCGCAACACCGGTGCGGCGGCCGCCACCGGCGACTGGCTTCTGTTCATCGATGCCGATTCCCATCCCGATCCGGCATTGTTCGCGGAAGTGGCGCAGCGGATTGATTCGGGGCGCGTGCTCGGCGGCGGGGTCACGATCCGGTTGGACAACGTGCGATGGCTGGCGCGCAAGATCGCCGCAATGTGGAATCTGGCGAGCCGTATCGGGAAACTCATGGCGGGTTCATTCATCTTCGTCGAGGCCGCCGCATTCCGCGCGATCGGCGGGTTCAGTCACGAATGGTATGCGGGAGAAGAGTTGGAGTTCTGCCGGCGCCTCAAGAAACTGGCGCGGGAAAAGAAACGGCATGTCATCATTCTGCACCGGCACCCGCTCGGGACCTCGGGCCGCAAGGCCGACCTCTACACGCCGTGGGAAACGCTTTGGATGCTGGCACGGGTCGTGATCACCGGCGGACGTTCGCTGCGAAGCCCTCAAACCACCCACCTCTGGTATGACGGGCGGAGGTAGGCGGGCAACGACATCGCGTGCTTCGATGACACGGACTCACGCCCCGCGCAGGATCTCCAGCGGCGGGTGATTGCAGACACCCCGGCTGAGGGCCAGCCCGCCGAGGATGGAGACGCCGGTGACGAGCAGGAAGGCGGTTCCCAACAGGCCGGAATCCGGAACCGGCGAGGCCTTGAACACGAACACGGCGAGCGCGGCATTTCCCGCCACCGCCAGCAGGACACCGGTCAGCGCGGAGAGAAATCCGAGCGTGGCATACTCGATGACGAGGATCATCCGCACTTGTTTCGCGGATGCGCCGAGGGTCCGCAGCAGCACGCTTTCGCGCAGCCTCACATCGCGGCCGTTGAGGAGTGTTCCGATCAGGATCGGCAGCCCGGCGAGCACGGTGAATCCGCCTAACAAGGAAACCACCAGCGAGATTTTCGCGAGGATGTCGCCCACCATTTCGAGGATTTGCGTGAGGTCGATGGCGGTCACGTTGGGGAAATCCCTGACGAGTGCGCGTTGCAAGGCGCCGGAAGCGGCGGGCGTTGGCGTCGTCGTGGTCACCACATGGAAACCCGGCGCCGCCTCCAGCACGCCCGGCGGGAAGACCATGAAAAAATTCAGGTTGAACTTGCTCCAATCGACCTCGCGCAAGCTGGTCACCCGCGCTTTCAGCGGCACGCCCTGCACGTCGAGCGTGAGTTCATCACCGATGCCGACCTGGAGATCTTTGGCGATTTCCTGCTCCAGCGAGAGCGGCACCGGGCCGTCCGGATCGGTCACGGTCTTGTGCCACACGCCTGCGGTCAGGGTTTCCGTTTCATTCATGAAATCCCGGTAGGTGGAGCGGAATTCGCGCCTCGCCACCCAGCGCGGCACGCCCTTGGCCTCGCGCACCGGCACGCCGCGCACCGCCTCGATGCGCATGGTGACCATCGGCGCGCTTTCGAGCACCGGCAGTTGTTGTTTTCCGATCACGCCCATCACGCCATCCACCTGATCGGGCTGGACGTCGATCAGATAAAGGTTCGGGCTGTTGGATGATCGGGTGATGCTGAGGCGTTCGTTGAGGAGGTTTCCGGTGAGCAGGATGGTGAGCATCAGGAAGGTGCCGAGTCCCAGCGAGAGCAGGAAAAGCAGCGTCTGGTTGCGCGGGCGATGGAGGTTGGAAATCCCCTGGCGCGCGAGATACGGCCAGCGCGAACCCACGGCCTTGCGGGTGAAAAGCATCAGCCCGCGCGCCACTCCGGCGAGCACCGCAAAGGCCGCGCCGAGCCCGCCGACGAGTGCGAGCGCGCGTTTCCAATCCGGATCGTTGACCAGCGCCAGCACGACTAACAAGCCGCCGAGCAGCAGATGGACCGGCAGCGCCCGCAGCGTGCCGCCTTCCAACATGGTGCCGCCGCGCAAGGTGGCGGCGGGTGAAATCCGGCGGATTTTCAGCAGCGGGATGAGCGCGAAGCCACAACACACGGCGAAGCCCGCGGCGGTGGTTTGCGCCACGGCGAGCCACTCCGGCGAGGGCGCCACGGTGATCGGCAGGCTGTCGCCGAACCAGGTGAGCACGCCGGTTTGCAACGCGATGCCGAGCCCCGCTCCTAACAGGGCTCCGAACAAGCCAAGCGCACCCGCCTGTGCGAAATAAATGGCGGACGCGAGATGCCCCGGACAACCGAGGCAGCGCAGGATCGCCACCGTCGGCACGCGGCGGCTGATGTGCGCATGCACGGCACCCGCCACGCCGATCGCGCCGAGTGCGAGCGAGGCCAGTGCGAGGATTCCCAGGAACTGTTGGAACTTCTCCAGGGCGTCGCCGAGGTTTTCGCGGCGGTCTTCCGGGGTTTGCAGCCGCCATGGGGCATCGGGGAAATCACTGCGGATCCTGTCCTTGAGAACCTCGGACCCGGGCGGGTCCGCGAGTTCCAGATACACCTGGTGCGAACTCATGCTGTTGGTTCCCAACAACCCGCTCCGGGAGATATCCTCTAACCGCACATATCCTTCCGGTGCGAATCCACTGAAGCGGCTCGCCCGTGGCGCCGGTTTCTCCACCACGCCGAGAATCCTCAGCTTGAGGTTTCCGAACTCCACCTCATCGCCGATTTCCGCCTGGAACTGATCCAGCAACGCAGGCTCTAACAAAATCCCGGCTTCTCCGGGCAGCTTGCGCCACGCGTCCGCGGGCCGGGTTTCCACCGTCCCGTAATAGGGGTAGCCGCCCTCGATGCCGCGGATCTGCACGAGCCGCGCGCCGCCGTTGGGAAACCTCAGCATCGTCGGAAACGCCGTCTCGCGGCTGATCCTGCGCGCCATCGCGGAGAGCCGCGCGTAGTCCTCATCGCTGACGGGCTGGCGCGAGGAAACCTGGAGGTCCGCGCCTAACAAGGCCTTCGCCTGCGTCCCGATCCCCTTTTCCACGCTGGCCTTGAGCGAGTGGATGGCGACCAGCGCGGCGATTCCGGAAACGATGGCGAGCGAGAAAATCACCAGCCGCAGCCGCTGCGTGCGGCTGTCGCGCCAGGCCATGCGCCAGGTCCACGGATGGAGCAGGGCAGTCACCAGGTTGCGCGGGAGCGGGCGGACTTCAGACGGCATGCCGCTCCTCCGCGATGATGGTTCCGCCGCTCATTTTCACCACCCGCCGGGCCTTGGCGGCGAGCGCGGGATCATGCGTCACGAGCACCAGCGCGGTGCCGGCCTCGCGGTTGAGGCGGAAGAGCATCTCCACGATCGGACCGCTGGTTTCCGCGTCAAGATTGCCGGTCGGTTCGTCGGCAAAAAGGATTTTCGGGCGGTGGATGAAGGCCCGCGCGAGGGCGACGCGCTGTTGCTCGCCGCCGGAAAGCTGGAGCGGATAGTGGTCGAGCCGGTCGCCGAGGCCGACCTGACCTAACAGGTCGGCGGCGTCCTTCCCGCGGCCGGTCTCGCCGCGGAGTTCCAGCGGCACGAGCACGTTCTCGATGGCGGTGAGCGTGGGGATGAGTTGGAAGCTCTGGAAAACGAAGCCCACCAGGCGGTTCCGCAGCGCGGCGCGCTGGTCCTGATCGAGCGCTTCGAGCGCCTGGCCGTCGAGTTTCACCGAGCCGTCCGTCGCGTCGTCCAGTCCGGCGCAGAGTCCTAACAAGGTGGTTTTGCCACTGCCGGACGGCCCGATGATCGCGCAGGTGTCGCCCTCGGCCAGGCTCAGGCTCACGCCGTGAAGCACCGTCAGTTCATGGCTTGCGGTGCGGTGGACTTTTTTCAATCCGGTGATTTCAAGGATGGGTCGTTTGACAGCTTCCGGCGATGGTTCTAGGTTGGCGGTCATGCGGAATTTACTGAAGTTCGGCCTCGTGTTGGCAACGGGCGGCGCACTATTCGCCCAAGACGCGGCGAATGCAAACGCCGGAAAAAAACGCATCCTCGTCCTCGGCGACAGCATCACCGCCGGCTACGGGCTGGACCCGGAACTGGCCTACCCCGCGCTGTTGCAGAAGAAAATCGACGCCGCCGCGCTTCCCTACACGGTGAAGAACGCGGGTGTCAGCGGCGACACGACGGCCGGCGGCCTGCGCCGGATCGACTGGGCGCTCGGCAAGGATGGCGCGGCCGTGCTGGTCGTCGCGCTCGGTGGCAACGACGGGCTGCGCGGGATTCCACCGGAGCAGACCGCCGCCAATCTCGCCGGCATCATCGACAAGGCGCGTGCGAAAAATCCCGCGATCAAGGTGATCGTGGCGGGCATGGAAATGCCCGGCAACATGGGTCCCGACTACACCGCCGGGTTCAAGGCGGTGTTCCCGCGAGTCGCCGGCGAAAAGAAGGCGGCGCTGGTGGATTTCCTGCTCGCCGGAGTGGGCGGCGATGAAAAACTCAACCAGCCCGACGGCATCCACCCCACCGCCGGGGGCCAGCAGGTGATCGCGGACAACGTCTGGAAAGTGCTCGAAGGCCAGCTCGTGGAATGAGCCTCCGCGTGGCGAAGCCTCAGGCGATCTCCGCCGCGTGGAACTCCTGCCAATCGTCGAGATTGTTCAGGTTGATGGCGTCGGTGGGCTTGCCATCGGGCAGGCCGACGGCGGAGAGGATGGCCTGGCGCGTGGCGTCCGTGTGCTGGTAGCCGGTGATCGCGGCGTTCAGTCCGGCGACCGCTGCCGCGTCGAGGTTCGTGGCGTTTGCGGTGAAAAATTTCTCGAACTCGACGTAGGTCGGCTTTTTGGAGGAAACGAATTCCACCAGCGCCTCGCGCTCCACGCCGAGCGCGTCTAGCAACATCATGTCATAACCCGGTCCGCAGTTCGCGTAGCCGTCGGCGAGTTTGCCGGCGGCACCGAGGCACATTTTCTGCCAAAGGCGCGGCATGTGGAGAACTCCGAGAGGGCCTGCGGTTCCGGAAGAGATGGTGGGGACGATTTTGTGGCTCATGGTGCGCGGACACTAACTTCCGGCAACCGGGTTTCAACCTCGAAAAAGCACCACCCCGGTGGCTCCGGAGGCTCCACCTGCCGGAAACGACACATTTCAAGCCCGCCATGTTCGCGGCGGACCGGGGTTGACCGTTCACCGCGCCGCCGGAAGACTGCGCGCATGAAACGCGCAAGCTGCGGCCGCAGGTTGGAAGACCACACTGACGATGGCCCGCGTCCGGGCACGGCCGGTCCAGCGGCCGCCGCTGCCGGAAACATCCTGTCCCCCATCATCGACTGATGCCTTTGCTCTGTGCCGCCAAACCCAGCGATCCATCGTCCAACGACGCGATCCTCAGCGCGTTTCTCGATTACCTGGCCGAAACCGGCATCGAACCCTACGATCATCAGGAGCAGGCGGTTCTGGAGTTGTTTTCGGGCAACAACGTCATCCTCAACACGCCGACCGGCTCGGGAAAATCCCTGGTGGCGCTGGCACTGCACTTCCGGGCGATTTGCCAGCAACGGCGCTCGTATTACACCGTGCCGGTCAAGGCGCTGGCCAATGAGAAGTTCCTCGCGCTGTGCGGGGTTTTCGGCCCGGAAAACGTCGGCATGATCACCGGCGACGCCACGGTGAATCCCGGTGCGCCGGTGATTTGCTGCACCGCGGAGATCCTCGCGAACATCGCGCTGCGCGAAGGCGGGCGGGCGCGGGTGGACGATGTGGTCATGGACGAGTTCCATTATTACTCGGACGCGGCGCGCGGCTTTGCCTGGCAGGTGCCGCTGCTCACCCTGCCGCAGGCGAGGTTTTTGCTGATGTCCGCCACACTGGGCGAGACGGCGTTTTTCGAAGAGGCCGTCACCAATCTAACAGGAGCGCCGACGGTGCTGGTGAAATCCGAGCAGCGCCCGGTGCCGCTCGAGTTCGAATACAGCGAGACACCGCTGGAGGAAAAGGTCGCGGAGCTGGTGGAGGCGGGCAGGGCGCCGATCTATCTGGTCCACTTCACGCAACTCGCCTGTGCCGGGACCGCGCAGAATTTGTTGAGTTCGAATTTCTGCACCAGGGAGGAGAAACAAACGATTGCGGAAATGCTGCGCGACGCGGATTTCCGCAGTCCCTACGGCAAGGAGATCGCCAGGCTGCTGCGCCACGGCATCGGCATCCACCATGCGGGCCTGCTGCCGAAATACCGCGTGCTGGTGGAGAAACTCACGCAGCGCGGCCTGCTCAAGGTCGTCTGCGGCACGGACACGCTGGGCGTGGGCGTGAACGTGCCGATCCGCACGGTGATGTTCACCCAGCTTTTCAAATACGATGGAAGCAGTACCAAAACGCTCGCGGTGCGGGATTTCAAGCAGATCGCCGGACGCGCCGGGCGCCGGGGCTTCGACACGCTGGGCACCGTCGTCTGCCAGGCGCCGGAGCATGTGATCGAAAACCTGCGCCTGGAGAAAAAGGCGTCATCATCCGGCAAGAAGGGTTTTGTGAAACGCAAGCCGCCGGACAAGGGCTTCGTCAACTGGGACGAGAAGAGCTTCCGCCGGCTGATCGAATCACCGCCGGAAAGGCTCGGCTCCAGTTTCAAGATCGAACACTCGCTGTTGCTCAACCTGCTTGGCCGCGAACACGAGGATGGTTGCGGCGCGCTGCGCAGGCTCATCCGCGACTGTCATGAAACCGCGGTGAGGAAAAAGGCGCTGCGCCGGCGCGCGTTCCGGTTGTTCCGCGGCCTGGTGGAGGGCGACATCCTGCGCATCATCCCCAAGGACCGGCGGCGCGGCCCGGCCAAGGTGGCGCTCAACATCGGGCTGCAGGACGATTTCTCGATGAACCAGGCGCTCGGACTCTGGCTGCTGGACACGATCCCCCTGCTGGACATCGCGGCTCCGGACTACGCGCTCAACGTGCTTTCCCTCATCGAGGCGATTCTCGAAAATCCGGAGGTCATCCTGCGCAGGCAGGTCGATCTGCTCAAAGGCGAATTGATCGCACGCCTGAAGAGCGAAGGCGTGGAATTCGAGGAACGCATGCAGCGGCTGGAGGAAGTGGAGTGGCCGAAGCCCGGCAAGGACTTCATTTATGACAGTTATAACTCCTTCGTGGCCCGGCGGCCGTGGATGAAGGAGGCGGCCATCCGGCCGAAATCCATCGCCCGCGAGATGTTCGAGCACTGGCAGTCGTTCGAGGATTACATCAAGACCTACGGCCTTGAACGCAGCGAGGCGGTGCTGCTGCGCCATCTCTCGGATGTTTGCAAGGTGCTTTCCCAAACCGTGCCGCCCGCGGCGAAAAACGAGGATCTCACCGAGGCGGAGCATTTCCTCGAAGCACTCGTCCGCAATGTGGACTCCAGCTTGCTCGACGAGTGGGAGAAACTGCGCGATCCGGAACACACGCCGCAGGAGTCAAGGCCGGCGCCCGCGATCAAAGCCGTTTGTTTCACCCGCCAGCGGCCGGTTTTCCTCCGGTCGGTTAGAAACGCGGTGTTCGGTGTGGTCAAGGCGCTCTCGCAGGAGGATGCGGCGAAGGTGCTCGAACAGATCGAACCGGAGGATGCGGGCGGGCGGCCATGGACGCGCCAGCGCGTCGCTGCCCTGCTGGACGCCTATTTTGCGCAACACGGGCGCATCCGCCTGGACCCCGAGGCCCGCGCGGCCAAACACACGCGCATTTCCGGCGAAAACCCGCGCCGCTGGATCTGCGAGCAGATCGTGGTGGACCCGGAGGACTTGAACGATTGGTCGCTGAAATTCGCCATCGACCTCGACCGCTGCGATGCCGCCGGGGCCGTGGTGCTCGTGCTCGAGGACTTCGCGCCGGTGGCCTGATCCCTTGGTTTTGGCGGGCGTTTTCCAACCGGCATTCTTTCCACTTCAAAAGGCCACCCTCAATCATGGCTTGGTCGGCAAGGCGAAGATCTATCGCGGCGCCATGACGCCTATGGAATTCTTTGGCGCACGGACCGCGCCGGCCACCAAGTGGATCGATGGCATCGGCATCACCTGCGAGATCGAGAACTCCACTCTGCTCGCCGTCGGCTCATGGACCGCATTGGCCAAACCACCGGTTGTGGAGACCGCGAAGTCGATCTCAGACACCTACACTCCGGGGACCCGGCTGAAAAACATCCTCCGCCTCATGGCGGCTCAAGCTCCCTGATCCATTGCCTTGATCGGGTCCCGGATCCGACTTCCGAAGGCCTTTCCGTGTTTGCGGACGGCGTCTCCGCCCGTTCACCCGCAAGTGCAACCCGCCGGGAATGGAAGTCATTGAGACGCCGGCCCTCAAATTGGATTTCCCATTTCCCAATCACCCATCCAAGCGGATCCGAACTTGACCGCCCCGGCCATGCCGCCACTGTTTGCCGCGACCAGCCATGGGAAGAGCCTTTGAATGCCGCCGCCGTGCCAAGGAATCGCGTTGGGCCACGATGTCCAAGGTTTTTCCGAAGCTCGCCAAGTC
>JALOUA010000345.1 GCA_025457625.1 Akkermansiaceae bacterium | reverse complement strand
GTAGCCCCGCGTTGCGGGACAACCCCGGGCTGGGATACGCAATCCCGTTGGGATTGGATGCCGGGGCCGAATCGTTATGAAAAATCCTCATCTGTGAAATCTGTGTAATTTGCCTCCGGCCATCTCCGCTTCGCTTCGGTTGTGGTTAGATCACGCCTGCTTTTTTGAGGAGCTGCTCATTCAACTCAAAATTGTTGCTGCGGACGTTGACGAAGTCATCGATGCCGGCGGCGCGCCAGGCGGCTTCGTGGTCGCCGGGGGCACCGGCGAGCAGGAGGTGGATGGCGGGTTTGGCGGCCTTGACGGCTTGGGCGAGGGCTTCGGCGGTTTCGAGGTAGGTGGCGTCGTCCGAGGTGATGACGGCGATGGCGGCGGACGATTCGGTTAGAGCGGCGATCGCGTCGTCCCGGGATTTGAAGTCGCGTTTGCCGTCGATGGCGAAGCCGGCGGCTTCGAAGAAGGCGGCGGTCCAGTCGGCGCGCAGGCGGTATTTGCGGGACGGGCCCATGTTGAGTTGGAGGATGGCGGGCGCGGCACCGGTTTTCGCGGCGAAGGCGGCGGAGGCGTCGCGCAGCGCTTCGTATTCCTCCGCGGCGCGGCGCGCGGGCAGGGCGGTGACGGTGGGGCCGGTTTCCCCGCAGACGAAGCCGGTGGCGAGGGCGAGCGAGAGCTTGGTGGCGCCGGCTTTGGCCGCGGCGACGGCTTGCTCGATCATCGCGGCGTTGTCAGACGGCGTGATGGCGAGCATTTGCGGCGCGGGAGCGCCGGGGATGTTTTGTCCGGCGCGGCATTCGACGCTGCGGATTTCGAGTTTTTTGCCCTTGAGGTCGGGATACATGTTGGCACCGACGATCTTGTCCTTGCGGCGGCGGATGTTGGTGAACTTGGCCTTGCAGACGTCCTGCACGGCTTGTTGCACGATGCCGGCCTCGAGCGCGGCGGGCATGCCGCCTTGTTTCTCGATGTCCTGGAAAATCTCCCAGCTCTTGGCGGCGATCCGGTCGGTGAGCCACTCGATGTAGGTCGAGCCGCCGGCGGGATCGATGACCTGATCCAGGCCGCACTCCTCGCGCAGGATGGTGTGGAGGTTGCGGGCGATGCGGCGGGAGAATTCGTCGGATTTTCCGGAGATTTCGTCGAAGGGGCCGATGTGGAGGCTATCGACACCGGCGACGACGGCGGCGAAGGCTTCGGCGGTGACGCGCAGCATGTTGGTGTGGGCGTCGTAGGTCGTCTTGTTCCACTTGGAGGTGCTGGCATGGATGTGGACGGGTGCGTTGTCCACACCATAGGCGGAAGCGACCTTGCTCCAGAGCCAGCGCGCGGCGCGGATCTTGGCGATTTCCATGAAGTAATCCGAGCCGACGGCGAGGCGGATGCGGACGTGCGGGAGAACGGATTGCGGCGAGAGCCCGCGGGCCTTCATTTCCTCGATGTAGGTGACCAGGGTGGCGATGACGCAGCCGAGTTCCTGCGTGGCGGTGGCACCGGCGTTGTGATAGACATCGCCCTTCACGCTGATGGTGCGCAGGCCGGGGGCCTTGTCCGCCGCGTAGTCTGTGAGGGAAGCCATGTGGTCGAAGCGCAGCGGAAGCGGCTGGCGGGAAATCCCCTTCGAGACGAGGTCGGCGAGCGGATCATTTTCGAATCCGCCGCGCAGTTTGTCCGCGGGAACGCCCATGTCCGCGGCGGCGGCGACGACCAGCGGTGCGAGTGAGGCGACTGCGGGTCCACCCTGCCACCAGGTGGAAACGGCATCCAAGGCGACGCCGTCGAGTGCGATTTTCACGTCGGCGACGGTGTCGAGCCGGACGCCGCCGGTGCAGCAATCGTCCTGGCCGCAACCGACGAAGATATTCAATTCGCTTTGTCCGCCGTTGAGTCCTTCATGGATCAGGCCGTTGAGTTCGGCGGGCGTGTTGGCCTTGAGTTCCTGCGAGACTTCCCAGCCGGCCTTGAGGAAACCATCGGCATGGCTGCCGCGGACGAGCGAGGCGGATCCGGGGAAATGCCCGAGGTGCTCCAGGCCCGCGATGTCCTCGCGGCGGTAGATTGGCTGGATGGTGATGCCCTCGTAGGTCTTGCTGACGAGTTTTTGCTCGAAGGACGCGCCTTTGAGCAGGGCTTCGGCGGCGGCGTGCCATTGATCGTAGGTGTGCTCGGGGAATTCGGATAGAAGAGACATTTGAGATTTGAGATTTGAGATTTCAGATCAAAACTTCGTATTGCGCATGTCGCCGGTTTCGAGGAAGGCCTCGTGGAAGGCGAAGGCGGAGCGGAAGGTCTGCGGGGTGTGGCCGTTTTCGGTGAGCTTGAAGTAAGTCCAGATGAGGTCGCGGTAGGAGGGATCGACGCAGTTGGTGATGATCGCCTCGGCGCGCTCGCGCGGGTCCTTGCCGCGCAGGTCGGCGACACCGTGCTCGGTGACGAGCACCTGCACCGAGTGCTCGCTGTGGTCCATGTGCGAGCACATCGGCACGATGGCCGAGATGTTGCCATCCTTGGCGGTGGACGGGCAGGTGAAGATGGAGATGTAGGCGTTGCGGGTGAAGTCGCCGGAGCCGCCGATGCCGTTCATCATCTTCTGGCCGAGCACGTGGGTGGAGTTGATGTTGCCGAAGATGTCGGCCTCGAGCGCGGTGTTGATGGAGATGATGCCGATGCGGCGGACGATTTCCGGGTTGTTGGCGATTTCCTGCGGGCGCAGCAGCAACCGGCCGCGGAAGAAGTCGAGGTTGTCATACATGCCTTGCAGCACGGGATCGGTGACGGTGAGGGAGACGCCGCTGACGAACGAGCAGCGGTCCTGTTTGACGAGATCGATGACCGAATCCTGGATGACTTCCGAATACATTTGGAAACGCGGGATTTCCGGGTGGTCGCCCATGGCTCCGAGCACGGCGTTGGCGACGTTGCCGACACCGGACTGGATGGGCAGGAAGGTTTTGGGGATGTGGCCGTTGCGGATTTCCGCGGCGAGAAACTCCGCGACGTTGAGGCCGATCCGGGTGGTGACATCGGTGACGGGCGAGAAGTCCCTGACCTCGTCGTTGCGGTCGGTATGAACGATGCCGACGATTTTTTTCGAATCGACCCAGACGCGCTGGGTGCCGATGCGGTCATCGGCGGCGCAGATCGGGATCGGGCGGCGGTGGGGCGGCGAGGCGGGTTCGTAGATGTCGTGAAAGCCCAACAATTCCTTGGGATGGCGTTTGTTGACTTCGATGAGCACGCGTTTGGCTTGTGAAAGGAAGGTTGGCGCGGCTCCGACGCTGGTGGTGAGGAGGATTTTACCGTCCACCGAGACATCGGCGGCTTCGACGACGGCCCGAAGCCGTAGCGCACGTATTGCGGCAGCAGCGAGAGGTGCATGTCGAAGAAGTGCGTCTTGCCGGCGTTGATGCTGGCGCGCAGGTCCTTGTCCGACTGGTAGGGCGTGCGGAACTTGATGGCGTCCGCCTTGGCAAGTTCTCCATCGAGCGAGGGACCGGTGGAGGCGCCGGTGATGACGCCGATCTTGAAATCGCGGCCCGCCTCGTGTTCGGCGATGGCTTTCGAGGCGATGGCGGTGGGGATCACCTTGGCGGCACCGGCGGGGGTGAATCCGCTGAAGCCGATGGTTTGGTCGTGTTGGATGAAAGCGGCGGCTTCTTCGGGTGTGAGGACGGGGAATGGGCTGTTCATGATCGGGTGGAAAAGAGGGAGCGGAGACGGGCTCACTTGAACATGGCGATGAAGTATCCGGCGGCCAGCGCGCTGCCGATCACGCCTGCGACGTTGGGTCCCATGGCGTGCATCAGCAGATAGTTCGTGGGATCGTATTTCTGGCCGACGTCCTGTGAGACGCGGGCGGCCATCGGCACGGCCGAGACACCGGCGGAACCGATGAGCGGGTTGATCTTGTTCTTGCTGAAGAGGTTCATGATTCTGGCCATGAGCACGCCGCTGGCCGTGGCGACGCCGAAGGCGATCACGCCGAGAACGAGAATGCCGAGCGTTTTGGGGTTGAGGAAAAGGTGCTGGCCGCCGTCGCCCATGCCCATTTTGAGGCCGACGCAGAGGCCGAGGAAGATGGTGACGATGTTGATGATTTCATTCTGGGCGGCTTTGGTGAGGCGCTCGGTGACCTTGCTTTCGCGCAGCAGGTTGCCAATGAAGAGCATCGAGATCAGCGGTGCGGCGTCGCGCACGATGGTGCAGCAGAACGCCATCACGACTGCGGCGAAGACGAGTTTCTCGAACTGGCTGACCTTGCGCAGGGTTTTCATCTTGATGCGGCGCTCGGCATCGGTGGTGAGCAGCTTCATGATCGGCGGCTGGATGAGCGGCACCAGCGCCATGTAGCTGTAGGCGGCCACCGCGATCGGGCCTAACAGATCCGGCGCGAGCTTCGAGGCGGTGAAGATCGAGGTCGGGCCGTCGGCACCGCCGATCACGCCGATGGCGGCGGATTGGCTGAGGTCGAAGCCGAGCATCGGGGCGACGAGGAAAGTGCCGAAGATGCCGAATTGGGCGGCCCCTCCCAGCAGCAGTGTCCGCGGATTGGCGATCAGCGGGCCGAAATCGACCAACGCGCCGACGCCGAGGAAGATCAGCGGCGGATAGATCTGCAGTTTGATGCCCTGGTCGAGGTAATAGAACAGGCCGCCCGGCTCGCCGCCATGCGGGTGCTGCATGATGAATTCGTGGATCGGCAGGTTGGCGATCAAGGCTCCCAGCGAGATGGGAACGAGCAGCAGCGGTTCGAAGCCCTTGACGATGGCAAGGTAAAGCAGCACCGCGACGACGGCCCACATCACCACCATCTGCCATTGCAGTTGGGGAAACCCGGTGGTCATCCAGAGTTCGTAAAGTTTTTCCATGAGGGTGCGGGGTGGGAGCCGTTCAGCCGATGGTGTAGAGAATCTGTCCTTCCTCGACGGCATCGCCGACCTTGACGTGGATGGCCTTGATGGTGCCGCTGGCGATGGCGTTGATGGGGGTGTACATTTTCATGGCTTCGAGGGTGATGACGAGGTCGCCCTCCTTGACGGCTGCCCCGACGGCGGCGTCGATGGCCTGGACGATTCCGGCGAGCGGGCTGGGTGCGTCTCCGGCGCCTGCGGCGACGGGCTTGGGAGCGGGAGCCGCGGCGGGAGCGGCCGGAGCGGCGGCGCGGGCGGGTGCTGGGGCGGCGGCGCGGACGACCGGTGCGGCTGCCGCGGGGCTGTCCTCGCCGCCGATTTTTTCGACGACGACGTCGTATGCTTTTCCTTCGACGGTGATGCGGAGATGTTCCATGGAGGTGGTGGGGTTAGCGGATGCGGTGTGAGGTGAGAACGGACTGGCGGCCGGCCCTTTCCCAACTGGTGCTGGTGGGCTTGATGGAGACGATGCGGACGGGACGCTTGTCGGTGACCGCGGCGACGGCGGCGGCGATGACGGCGACGATTTCCGGGGCGATGCCTGATTCCGCGGGTGGCGCGGGCTCCGGAGCGGTTGCCGCGGGTGTGGCAGTGGCGGGTGCCGGAGCGGTGGTATTTTTTTTGTCAGGCAGGAAGGTGCCGACCATTTTGGCGGTGAACGCGCAGACACCCCAGAGGATGGTGAGCGTGACCATCACCATGAGCATGCCCGCGAGGTGGGGCAGGGCGTCGATGATCGAGTGGGAGTGGGCGGCGTCCTCGGTGGAGGCGAGCAGCGTGATGAGTTGCATGATTTTTCAGAGCGGGATGTTGCCGTGCTTCTTGGGCGGGCGCGTTTCATGTTTGCCCATGATGCCGCGGAAGGCGAGGGCGAGGGTGGTGCGTGAGACGGCGGGATTGATGACATCGGTGATCATGCCATTGGACGCGGCCTGATAGGGCGAGGCGAATTTCTCCGAGTAGGCCTTGCGGAGTTCCTTTTCGAGGGCTTCGGGGTCCTCGGCTTCCTCAAGCTCTTTCTTGTAGAGCACTTTCATCGCACCCTGTGCCCCCATCACTGCGATTTCGGCGGTGGGCCAGGCGAAGACGAAGTCCGCGCCCATGTCGCTGGAGCACATGGCGAGGTAGGCGCCGCCATAGGCCTTGCGGCAGATGAGGGTGATTTTG
>JALOUA010000344.1 GCA_025457625.1 Akkermansiaceae bacterium | reverse complement strand
GGAATACCAACCCGGAGACACCGTGAAACTCCGCGTCAACAGCGACCGCGAAAACGCCCACGTCTGGCTCTTCCTCCACATCGCCGGTGGCGCGGGCCGCGAGGCGAGGCGCATCCAACTCGACGGCAAGAGCCTCGAAGTCGAGGTGCCGCTCACCCTCAAGGACATGCCCAACATGTTTCTCGAAGGCGTCAGCGTTCACGGCGCGAAGGTCCACAACGCGGTGAGGCAGATCCTGCTGCCACCTGTTAGCAAACTCGTCGAAGTCACCTTGGAACCTGCCAAAACGAGGGTGAAGCCACAGGAAAAATCCAGCCTCCGCGTCACCCTCAAGGACGCCGACGGCAAACCGGTCACCGGCACCACCGTGCTCACCATCTATGACAAATCCCTCGAAGCGATCACCGGAGGTTCCAACGTCGGCCCCATCCATGAGAATTTCTGGAACTGGAAAAACAATTACTATGGCGGGCATCACGGAAGTTCGATTCCACACTCTCCCGGCAACCTGCTGCGCCCGAAAGTCATCGGCATGCAGCCGCTCGGACGCTTCGGGGATCACGGTATCGGATTGGCCCGAGGCGGAGGCTTCGGGGCTTTCTCGAATAACGGCAGCAGCCGCATGATGGTAGCGGGAAGTATCGATCAAGACGCCGCGATGCCAATGGCCGCTGCCGCATCAATGGAGATGAAAGCAGATGGCATGCGTAGTGATGAGGGCTTTTCGACACCTAACGCAGGCGTTCCCATCCTCGTCCGCAAGGATTTCGCGGATCTGTTGAAATGGTCCGGTTCCATCCAGACCGACGCCGACGGCCAAGCGGAAATCCCGCTCGAATTCCCCGACAATCTCACCACTTGGAAAGCCCGCGTCTGGCATCTCGGCAAAGGCACCACCGTCGGCGAAGGCAGCACGGAAATCATCACCTCCAAGGAATTGTTGGTCCGACTGCAAGCCCCGCGCTTCCTCGTCGAACGCGACGAAGCCGTGTTCAGCGCCGTCGTCCACAACGACCACGAATCTCCCAAGACCGTCAAAGTCTCACTCGAACTCGAAGGCGGCATTGAGGCCATCGGCGGCGCGGCACAAACCGTCGAAATCGCCGCCCGCTCGGAAGCCCGCATCGACTGGCGCGTCAAGGCGCTCAAGGAAGGCGAGGCCACCGTCCGCATGAAAGCCGATGCCGGCGATGATGGCGATGCGGTCGAGCGCAAGCTGCCGGTGCTCGTCCACGGCATGTCGCGCCAGGATGCGTGGAGCGTGGTGGTCGATCCGGAAAAAGACTCCGCCCGCATCCTGATGGAAGTGCCCGAGCAACGCCGCCCGGACCAATCGAAACTCACCGTGCGCTTCTCCCCCACCATCGCCGGCGCGGTCGTTGATGCCATCCCCTACCTCGCCAGCTATCCGCACGGCTGCACCGAGCAAACACTCAACCGCTTCGTCCCGCTGGTCATCGCCCAGAACATGCTCAAGGACCTCGGCATCAATCTTGCCGAAGTCAAAGCCAAGCGCACCAACCTCAACCCGCAGGAACTGGGCAACGCCGCCGACCGCGCCGCGCAATGGAAACAATGGCAGAGCAACCCGGTCTTCGATGCCGATGAAATGACCAAAATGGTCGCCGCAGGAGTGGACCGCCTGATGTCCATGCAGAATTCCGACGGCGGCTGGGGCTGGTTCTCCGGCCACGGCGAGTATTCCTATCCGCACACCACCGCCGTGGTGGTTCATGGCCTGTTAGTCGCAAAGGCCAACGGCGCGAACATTCCCGACCGCATGCTCGACTCCGGCATCGCCTGGCTGATGAGTTATGAGAAAAAACAGATTGCCGCCCTGCAACTTCATGTCGAGCGCCAGGCACTGCGCGACGCGGGCAAGAAGGTCAAAGACGACAACCGCTACGAAAAATCCAAAACCGACGCCACCGACGCCTTCGTCCGCATGATTCTCGGCGAGGCCAAGCGCGATTCCGAACCGATGCTTGCCTTCCTCCACCGCGACCGCATCGACCTCCCGGTCTATGCCAAGTGTCTGTTAGGACTCGAACACCACCGCAAGGGCGACGAAGCCCGCCGCGATGAGGTCATGCGCATGATTTCCCAGTTCCTCAAACGCGATGAAGAGAACCAAACCGCCTTCCTCGACCTGCAAAACACCGGTTTCTGGTGGTTCTGGTATGGCAGCGAGGTCGAGGCCCACGCCTGGTATCTCAAACTGCTTGCCGCCGTGAAACCCAAGGACGCCGACACCCGCGGGCTCGTCAAATACCTCGTCAACAACCGCAAGCACGCGACCTATTGGGAATCCACCCGCGACACCGCCTACGCCATCGAGGCGATCGCCGCCTACTTCAAGGCCAGCGGCGAGGATGCGCCGGAAATGGAGGTGGAAGTCCTCATCAACGGCGAGTCGAAACACAAGGTCTCCATCGATCGCGGCAACCTGTTCACCTTCGACGGCACGGTTTCCCTAACAGGCGAAGCCGTGACCAGCGGCAAACACGTCGTCGAACTCAGGAAGACCGGCAAAGGCACGCTCTACGCCAATGCCTACCTCGAAGTTTTCACCTTGGAGGACAGGCTCCGCGCCGCCGGACTCGAAGTGAAGGTGCAACGCCGGATTTCCAAACTCATCGAGCTGGAGAAAACCACCGAAGTCCCCGATGCCAGCGGCCTGATCGTCAATCAACAGGCCGAACGCTTCCGCCGCGAGCCGCTGGCCGATGGCGCAAGTGTGAAATCCGGCGAGCGCATCGAGGTGGAACTCATCCTCGAAAGCAAAAACGACTACGAATACCTCATCTTCTCCGACGCCAAGGCGGCGGGCTTCGAGGCGCTCGACGCGTTGAGCGGCTTCATTTCCGGCGACGGTGCCTTCCGCGCCTTCATGGAGCCGCGCGACCAGACCGTGGACTTCTTCATCCGCGCGCTGCCGCGCGGCATCCACACGCTGCGTTATCAACTCCGCGCCGAGGCCCCCGGTTCCTACAAGGCCCTGCCCGCCGAGGCCTCCGCGATGTATGCGCCGGAACTGCGCGGCAACTCGGAGGACATCCGGCTTCAAATCTCCGAGCCATGACCCCGGGGATCCGCCTCATGCATCCTGCCTGCTGCCAGCCCGCCACCACCAGGTGAGGCGTTCCTCATGCCGCTCCTCGGGTTGGAAATCCCGGACGATCCTCATGACTTGAAGCGCATGCGCCACGTGGGGCGGAGCAGTGGCGTTCGCCCCCAAGCAGGCAGGCCCGCGAAATCCGCAGGGTGACTCCACTAGGGAGAGCTTCGTGGCAAAATCCGGAATGAAGTGGTTATTTCACCGCCAAGACGCCAAGCACGCCAAGCACGCCAAGCACGCCAAGCCAAACTGATGGAATCGTAATTTTGAGGCATGGGAACTCATTTCAGGGGACTCATCCTGGGTTTCCTTGGCGCACTTGGCGTCTTGGCGGT
>JALOUA010000343.1 GCA_025457625.1 Akkermansiaceae bacterium | reverse complement strand
CCTGATCGCCTCCCGCCTCACCGGCAAGCGGCTGCGCAAGAAGCGCTGACGGGGTTGTGGCGGTGTCAGAACCTGATGCTCAGTCCGGTGTAGAGGCCGGATTGTTCGACGTCATAGGTGAAACCGCCGTCCTTGTAGTCGGTGTCCAGATACCGGTAGCCGAGTTCCACGAACACGTTGCTGGTGAAGTTGTAGCCGACGGTAGCCTGCAGCGACCATGTGAGATCCGAGCCCACGCTGAAGCCGCCGATGTCGCCCTTGCCTGCGAGAAACCATTTTTCGTTGAGGTTCCACTGGCCGCGCAGGCCGATCATGGGATCGAACCAGTCCTTGCTTTTGGAGGCGTCGATGTTGTTGTCCACTCTCGGATTGATCGCCTGTGCGGTGAGTTCGTTGGAAAGATAAGTGTAACGAAAGCCGGCATAGGCATCGACAAAGCCGCAAGAACTCTCGGTGAAGCGATAGGCGGCGTAGAGTTCGCCGATGAACTGCTGCATCTCGAAGTTTCCATTGGTATGCAGCCCGGTGCGGGGAGTGAAGTCCTGGGAGAGGTCGGAATAGAAACCATCCGCGATGATGCCCCAGCGGCCGTTGCGCAGTTCGATCTGCATGGCGGCGGCGAAGTCGAGCACGTCCCAGATCTCATCGAAGCTGGCGCTGACACTGCCCGTTTGGTTGAGGATGCCGACGGTGCCGTCGAGCGCGGTCAACCAGGCGTAGGGTTCGATGCGGAATTCCCAGGGCGACGGACTGGCGGCGGGTGCCGGGGCAATGACGGGTTCGGTGCTGCCACCGTGGGCGCAGGCGAGCGTGGCACCCGCCACGATGGCGGAACGAAGGGCGATGGATGCGGTTGGCTTGATTTGGAGTTTCATGGTTTGGTTGGTTCGTGGTTCGGATAGGTGTTGGTTTCGGAATCAGCGTGGCGGATGGATGCGGTTGATACGGGCGCCTTGGAGGCCGATGCCGCCCATGAGGCCCTTCTGGTCGAAAATAAAGGCATAGGTACCGGCATTCAGGTTGCCGGTGGAAAGGGACGCGGCCATGCCTTGATCGACGACAACGAGGCTCGGCGCGCTGCCGACCTCCCAGCCGCCTTCGCGGTTGAGTTCCGCCAGGGATTTTTCATCCATCAGGAAAAGAGCGTAGCCGTATTGCTGGATGCCGGCCTGGAAACCGTAGGAGAGGCCGACGGTTTCATAGAAGCTGCGGATTTTGCCGTCCGGGCTGATGAGCGCGCCGTTGCCACCCATGCCGCCGACCATGAAGCCGCCCTTGGTGATCTCTGGGAAGACGAGGATGCCCTTGGCGCGGGCGCCGATTTTACGGGCTACCGGCTTGCGCTCGTAGAGGTCTTCGAGGGCAAGACGCGACTCGGCGGCGAGCTTGCGGGGGTTCACGCCGGCGGCGTTGTAGTTGGATGCGAGGCCTCCCGCGCATTGGCTGAGGGCGAGGCTGCCGATGGCGAGCAGGGCGGCGGTGACGGTGGTTCGGATGGTGTGTTTCATGGTTCTGATTTTGGAGAGCGGGAGAGTTCGACCCGGAGCGGCGTTTCGCGATCGAAGTGGACGTCGCGCTGCGGGAAGGAGATGACGATGCCGGCTTCTGTTAGAGTTTTGCCGATCATGTGGCGCAGATCGCTGGCGAGGGTGTCGCGGCCGACCCTGTCCGAGTCGAACCAGAAGAAGAGCATGAAGACGAGCGAGTTGTCCCCGAAGTCCGAGAAGCGGACTTCGGGCGCGGGTTTGTCGAGCACGAGGCCGTGTTCTGCGGCGGTGGCGAGCAGGAGGTGGGCGACCTGGCGGGTGTCCGATCCATAAGCCACGCCCACGGTGATGTTGTGGCGCAGGATGGTGTTGGAGAAACTCCAGTTGGTCAGGCTGTTTTCCAACAGGTAGCTGTTGGGAACGAGTGAGTCGATGCCGTCGAAATGCTCGATGCGGGAGGCGCGCAGGCCGATGTTCTGGACGCGGCCGTTGATGCCGGCGACTTCGACAATGTCGCCAACCTTGAACGGGCGCTCGAAGACGAGGATGATGCCGCTGATGAGGTTCTTGAGCATCGTCTGGGTGCCGAAGCCGACGCCGATGGCAAGCGCGCCACCCATGAATGCGAAAACGGTGAAGGGGATGTGCACGGTGTTGAAACCGTAGATGACGAGCAGGGCGATACCGGTCCCGAAGAACAGTCTGGTGATCAGGCGGGCCGCCCCCTGCGTGACTCCGGGCCTGCGGGATACCACAGGCTGCAGACGACGGGCAACGAATCGCAGCAACAGCCATCCCACCGCGATGATGACGGCGAGGCGGATGATTTTCCCGACGGTGACCGCGCGGTAGGTGACGACTTTTCTGCCATCGATGATGTCGTCCTCCTCGGCGAGATAAAGCTCGGCCTGCCAGACGGAGAGCAGGCGGGATTTCAAGCCATCGAAAAAGGACCGCGGGATGCCCTGGTCACCGCCGCCAAGCTCGGTGATGGCGAAGCCGATGCGGCGTTGGAAGCCGCGGGCCTGCCGCAGGGCATCGCGGAGTTCGGCGGGATCGAGCACCACCGAGGCGGGCGGCGTTCCGCCATCAAGGCGGAGTTGCATGATGTCCGCCCACTCATGGATATGGTCTTGCCATTGCTTGAACGAGGCGATGCCGGATTTCCGGACGGCGGGATCCTGGGTCTTAAGGGCGTCGAAGCGGGCCTGCCAGAATTGCTTCTGCAGGTCGAGAAACTCGACATGCCATGAGATGAGCGGGTTGAGCGCGGCGGAGGGCCGGGCGGAGCCCTGCGATTCATGGACCACGGCGCGCCTTTCCTCCCGGATGCCGCGGAGGATTTCGTCGAGTTCGTCCGGGGTGAAGGATGACTTGCCTTCCACGGCCTTCAACTGGAGTCCGGCCAGTTGGATCTTGTATTGGATCATTTGCTGCTCGGCACGCTGGGTCTCGAGGTGGAGACCGAGGCGTCCGATTTCCTCCGCGACGATGCGGGACCCGATCCGCTCGCGGCTGAGGGCGTCCTGGGCTTGCTTGAGGGCTTCCGGAGCCGTGATGGCGGACAGTTTGTCCTCCAGTCCGCGTTCGGCGCGCTGGTGCGCATCGAGTTGGTCGCGGGCGGACTCGAGCTGGCGGTTGACGATGCGGATCTGGGCATCGACGGCGCTCTGATAGGAGTCGAGGACGGCGCGGTTTTCGCGCAGGTCGTCGATGAATCGGATCGGATAGGGCGGATTTTCCGAAAATCCGCGCCAGTTTTCAAGGGCCTGCCGGGCTTTGGAGCGTTCCGCATTCGCCGTGGCGACGAGGTCCACTGCGGCGAGATGGTATTGGCAGGCGGAGACGAGTTCCTGCAGGACTTCCTTTTGATCGCCGGCGGACTGCGAGTGTTCCTCACGCGCTGCGGCGAGAGGCGGGAAGCAGCACGCAGCCGACGAGTGGCAGGCAGCGGACGACAAGGCCATGGAGTCTGCGGATCATCGCGCGGTCTTGAGGTGCAGGCGGAGGATTCTGGCGGCTTCCGCCATGCCGTCGGGGTGCTGGTGCGATCCGTGGCCCGAGGCGACGATCTTCTCGGAGGCGGCGCCCTTGAGATGGGAACTCCAGTAGGGCACGACTCCGTCGCTGGAGTTCGGCGAGTCGCCCTTGCCGCGGTCTCCGGCGATGGTGTGATAAGTGACGCCGTCCTTGATGGGGATCTTGTTGATCTCGATGACGAAGTAGTTGTCGGGCGCGAGGGTGTCGATGCTGTTAGGCGCGCGGGTGAGATGCTCGGCGGCGGGGTCGATGGTGGCGGACACGATGGCGTCCCGCATGTCGGCCATGGTGCCGGGAAGGCGCACGAGTTTGCCGAAGAAGCGCCCGATCCAATCGACGGCGAGATCCGATCCGCGGTGGGGGCCGGAGTAGAAGACGACCCGTTTGATTTTCGGCTCGGCATGGAAAACGAGGGATTCCTCGAGGATTTTGCGGCTGGGGCCGGTGATGGTGGTGCGGGCAACGGGTTTGCCGAAAACGCCCTGCCAGATCCGCTCGTCGGCATCGGTGACGATGGCGCGACTGATCATGGAACCCATGCTGTGGCCGATGATCACCATGTCCTTGTGATCGGGAAAGGCATGATTGACGCGGGCGAGTTCCTTCCGGAGCAGGGATGCGGAATAGGGATAGGGGTAGCCGCTGGGATAGCTGAACGACCAGAACTGATAGCGCTCGCGGATTACCCGGTCTTCCAACAGTTTGAAATACATGGGAGCGAAGGTGGCGGGCGTGCTGTCCAGTCCGTGGACGAAAAGCACCGGGATGCGAGCGGGATCGTAAGGCTGGAGGAAGTTCAGGTGGACGGTGTCATTGTAACGGGATGGGCTGAGCAGGCGCGCGATGCCGAGTTTGTCCACCCGCGATTTTGACAAACCGAGCATGACGGCAGCTCCAAAGTCGGCGGCGAGCGGACGGCTGCGCCCGGCCAGGTTGATGGTTTCCGCCTGATAGGGATCGATCAGTTCCAGCGTGGCGGCATCCCCCTCAAAGCGGACGATGGCGGTTAGATTGCGCAGAGGCAGTTTTTTCCGATGGACCTCATGGGCGAGGCGGCTGAAATCCTCGGAGCTTTTGACGGCCACGAGAGGCGCGCCGATGCCGGGAATGATGGATTGAAATTCCGCGTCCTTGCCTTTGAATGCGAGGGTATCGGTGGGGATGAGGCGGTCCTGGAGAGGATGGACTCCATCTGGAGCCCGACCCGACAGGCGCTGGATCGCGCCGGCGCCTGCAAGTGCGGCCGGTGCGGTCCATGGATCGGCGCCACTCTTTTCAATGTCCTCGATCAAACGGGCGACGGCATAATTGTAGGCAGGGACTGCGGAATCGTCCCCGCGCTGGATCCGCAGGTAGGTGCGGTGGACGGCGGCAAGCTGGCGAGCGGGGTCGGTTTGCCGCACCGGAGATTCCGGCGGAGCGGGCGGTTTTTGCATCTTCACCGAGACCGGTGCGGTGCATTGGGCCAGCATCAGGCAGGCCAGCGGAAGTCCGATGCCTTGGAGCAGGACTTTTGATGCCGGGGTGGCGGATTGGTTTCGCATCATGGGTCCATCAGTTGGTCGCGGACGACTTGGTAGGGCTCCGATCCGATTCCGAGATCGCCCAGGAACGGCCGGTCGAAGGCGAGAATCATGCTGATGACCAAGCCGACGAAAACCGCGAGAAGAAGCACCTGGATGGCATGCAGGCGGACGTCGCGAACCTTGAAAAAGAACGTCGCGGCCAGACTGACGCAGGCACCGAAGTTGATGATGAACCAAAGCTCGGACGGCAGTCTCGTGTCCATCGCATCAAGCCGGACCCGCCTTGCCTCGATCAGGCGGTTGAAGGCGGCCAGCGCCTCGGCATGGAGGATTTTCCGGCCCTCGGTGCTCGGTTCGAAAGCGGCGAGGCTGGCTTGGAGGCGGTTCATCCATTCCACGCCGCGGGTCGCTTTCCGCCCCTCGTTCTGGAGCGGCCACGCCTCGTCGATGAGATAATTGGTGTAGCCGAGCAACTCGCCACGCAACTCCGAGCGGGTGGGCTCGGGGTAGCCGCTCACATCCCGATAGAGTCCGCCGATGCGGCTGGCTTCCTCCGAGACCATTCCCGAAATATCCGCGTGGGTTTGCCACACGCTGACCGCCACGAGTGCGACGGCCAGGCCATAGAAGACCATCACCGCCTGCACCATCGCCCCGGTGAACTCCGAGTCGTCCGGCCGGACCTCCATCCGGGGCAGGATCAGGCGGCGGGTGACCGACAATCCAATCATCGAGTAACAGGCGAGGCTGCCAATGATGAGCAAAGCCGCAAGCGCGAACGGGAGATGGAATAAAAACCCGGGCATCGGTGGAAATGAGGAAATGCGGGATTCAGTCGAAAAGCAGGGACTTCGCCCGCTGGAGGAAACGGGTTTCCCCCCCGGTCATGCCGTCGGAACCGAGGATCCGTCCGAGCCATTCGAAGGCCAGGGAGGATTCTCCGGCGGCTTTGAGAACCGCCGCCCTGGCCTGCATGAATTCATCCGCCTTGAGTTCGCAGGAAGACGCTTCACGGGCGGCGGCAAATGCGGAGGTGAGGCAGAGACCGCCCGGTTGTGAGGAACTCCAGCCAATGGCTTGCAATGCTTTTTCGAGAACCTCGTCCTCGGTCAGCGACAGGTGGCTGTCGAGATACGGAGCGAGCAGGATGAGTTCGACAAATGACTGGCGTGCGTCGTGGTTCATGAGTGGGATT
>JALOUA010000342.1 GCA_025457625.1 Akkermansiaceae bacterium | reverse complement strand
CGACCTATCATTTCCGGATGGTCGGCATGAACCACGCGGGCATCATTTACGGCCCTGACGCGACTTTCACCACCTACTTGCCGATCGACCAATGGCGCCAGACCCACTTCGGCACGACCGATTCCAACGATCCGGTGGCCGGAGACATGGCCGCGCCACTCGGAGATGGCATTGCCAACCTGATCAAATACGCGCTTGGCATCGATCCGGCGGCCCCCGCCACCGGCATGCCGTTCGCAGGCTCATCGGGCGGTTTCCTCACACTCACCTTCAACCGGCAAAAGAGCGCGACCGACATTGTTTATCACGTTGAAATCATGGATGGAAGTCTGGAGCAGCGCCACGGTTCCTTACGGCGGGGGCGGGAATCCCTTCGAGCTGGTCACCGTTTCGGATCAATCCGCTATCGGAAACGAGCCGCGTTTCATGCGGCTGAAAATCACCCGCTGATCCTCAATCCGCGCGCGGCGGGCGGTGCCATGGCGGGACGGCAATGAAAAATCCCGGCCGGGAGACCGTGAACTTGCATCCATTCACGGGCCTGCCGGATTTCAAATGGTTCTTGACGGCAGGGCGCGCGGCTCCTGTCTTCATGCTCCATTGCCGCTTGCGCAAGCGGCTTGAAACAACCCATCCAACAACCCATGTCCCAGCCGCCGCCCGAAGACACCGATTTCATCCACAGCGAGGAATTCCTGCGCGGCTTGATGAAACGCCAGCTGCGCCTGTCCATCGCCTGCGCGTCGGCATTCCTGCTGTTGCTCTTCGGGCTGCCGGTGATGAATTACCTCGCGCCGGAACTCATGGCGCGGCGGGTGGGCGGCTTCACCCTGTCGTGGCTGGTCCTCGGCGTGCTGTTCTTCCCCTATGTGTGGATCATCGCGAAATGGTTCATCGTGCGGTCGATCGCCTTGGAAAACGCCGAGGTGAAAACCGCCGCCGAGGGCAACAAGCGTTCACATCGATCCCTGGATCCTCGCTTTCTCCGCGGTCACCGTGGTGGTGACCATTTGGATGGGCTTCCGCTCGGCGAAGACCTCCAAGTCCGCCTCCGACTTCTTCGTCGCCGGCCGCTCGGTCTCGGTGGGCTGGAACGCCTCCGCCATCTCCGGCGAGTATCTCAGCGCGGCGAGCTTCATGGGCATCGCCGGCATGGTGATGCTGTCGGGTTATGACGCGCTGTGGTATCCGGTGTGTTATGCCTGCGGGTATCTGTTCCTGCTGTTGTTCATCGCCGGTCCGCTGCGGCGCTTCGGCGCCTACACGATTCCGGACTTTGCGGAAGGCCGCTACGATTCGCCGCTCTTCCGCAAGATCGCGGTGTGCTTCGTGTTGTTCATCGGTTTCTTCTACACCATGCCGCAGATGAAAGGCGCGGGGGTCACGCTCGCCTACATTTTCCCGGGCCTGCCGTATTGGGTGGGCGTCGCCGTGGTGGGCGCGGTCATCACGCTCAACGTCGCGCTCGGCGGCATGAAGGGCATCACGCTGGTGCAGGCGGTCCAGTATTGGATCAAGATGTTCGCCATCTCGGTGCCGATCTTCGTGCTGCTGGCCGTCTTTGGCGGTTATGGGAAAAACCTCTCGTTGAACCAGTCCGCGCATGATGTTTCCCCGCCGCCCGCGATCACGCAAACGGTGGATGCCCCGTCAACCGTGCGTCGCGCCCTGCCGGAAAAAGCACCGAAGGATGAGGCGTGGATCTCCCCCTTCGGCCCGCTCACGACCAAGGCCGCCAAGGCCGCGGGACTGTCCGCCGAGGAGGCGCGCCCGCTTTCACTGCTTTACACGTTCTCGCTGATCGTCGCCCTCGTCTGCGGCACGGCGGGGCTGCCGCACATTCTCGTGCGCTTCTACACCAATCCGGACGGCGTCGCCGCCAAGAAGACCACGATGTGGGTGATGATCCTGATCGGCGTGTTCTATGTGTTCCCGCCGATCTTCGGGGTGCTGGGGCGCAATTTCCTGCCGGAACTTTATGAGGCAACGGGTTCGAAAGGGCCGGACAAGATCGTGCTCGAGCTGCCGATCCTGATCCGTGAGAAATACGGCGTGCTGGGCTCCATTCTCAGCGGGATCACCTGCGCGGGGGCCTTCGCCGCGTTCATGAGCACATTCTCCGGTTTGTTGGTGTCCATGACGAGCGCGCTGGCGCACGACGTCTATGGGCGCATGCTGCGTCCCGGCGCTTCGCCGCGCGACCGCATGCGGATGTTCAAGTTCGCCGCCGTGGGCGTGGGCGGGATTTCGGTTCTGTTAGGCGCGCTGGTCGAGCCCCTGGAAATCAACTTCATGGTCGGCCAGGCGTTCGCGATCGCGGCGGCGAGTTATTTCCCGCTGCTCTTCATGAGCGTCTGGTGGCGCGGCATGACCATGGCCGGCGCCGCCACCGGCATGCTCACCGGCGGTCTCTGCGCGCTGGGTTCCGCCACCATCGTCAATGCCAGCACGCTCGCGCTGGACAAGGGGCCGATGGGCAGACTGTTCGCGGGTTTCAGCGGCATCAACGAATTCTGGGTGGCGCATCCGCTGCTGCGCATCCTCGCCGAGCAACCCGCCATCTGGTCGGTGCCGCTGGCCATCGGGCTGATGGTCGTGGTTTCCAAGGCGACGCGCAAAACCATCCCGGCGGACGTGCGCATGAAAATGCTCGTCCTCCACGCGCCCGAGGCGCTGGGCCTCAAACAGGAATACATCCAGGAGCACCAGGGCGCGGCGCATTGAGCATGCTCCCCTATGTTTGCCCGCCCAACACCTTGCCCAGCAAGCCGATCATCGCCTGTGCCGATTGTTTGCCGGTTTCGAGCACTTCGTGGTGATCGAGTGGTGCGGCGGAGATGCCGGCGGCCCAGTTGGTGAGGCAGGAAAACGCGACGACCGGCAGGCCAAGGGAGCGGGCCTGGATGGTTTCGAGCACCGTGCTCATGCCCACCGCGTCCGCACCGAGCGTGCGAAGCATGCGGATTTCGGCCGGTGTTTCATACTGCGGCCCGCGCAGGCCGGCATAGACGCCTTCGTGCAGCGGCATGGCCAGCGCGAGCGCGGCGTTGCGGAACGCATCGCGCCATGCGGGATCATAGGCGGCGGAGAGATCGACAAAGTCCGCGCCATCCAGCGGCGATGTTCCTGTTAGGTTGAGGTGGTCGGAAAACATCATCCACGTGCCGGGCTGGAAATCCGGATTCAAGGTGCCTGCGGCGTTGGTGAGGATGAGGCGCCCGATCCCCTGCTCAGCCAACCAGCGCACGCCCGCGGTGACGGCGCGCGGCGCGTGGCCCTCGTAAAGGTGCACGCGGCCTTTCATCAGCACCACCGGCGCGCCGCCCAGGTTTCCGAAAATGAATTTGCCGCTGTGTCCCGGCACCGTCGAGGCAGGCAGGCCCGCCTCCGCGAAGGACACCTCGCGATGCACCACCACCGCATCCGCCAGCGGCCCGAGTCCGGATCCCAGAACGATTCCTGTCATAAGGGAAGTCAGTCATCCGGCATGGTGATGTCAAGCAGGGTGTCCGCAGATCCGCGCCGGATGGCAACAATGAGGCAAGAAACTCATGCCGTGCTGTCAACCGGTGGAGAAAGACGTGCGCTTGCGGCCACTCTTTGCAATTCCCATTGGCTTGGCGCACAGGAATCTCCGTGCTCCCTGTTCCGGCTCAAACCAGCCTCACCGCGTGCTTCTTCGAAAGCTTCAGCACATCACCGGCGGCAGGTGAAACCGCCGCATTGGGATCGGTGAGCTTTTCGCCGTTGAGTTGGACGGAGCCGGAAGTGATGAATTGTTTGCGCAGCTCGCTGTTGGATTTTTCGAGATCGAAGGCGGCCTTGAAGGCGTGGGCCGCGAGCGAAAGCACTGTCAAATCCGCGGGAAGCTCCGCGATGGCGAGTTCCGGCAGATCCGCGTGTGCGAGATCCTTTTTGGAAAACCGCGTGTCCCAGTCGGCGCGGGCGGCGGCTCCGGCTTCGTCGCCGTGGTAGCGGGCGGTGAGTTTCTCCGCGAGGGCCTTCTTGGCATCCATCGGATGGACGTTCGGATCGCGCGCCCCGCCTAACAGGAGCAGGTAATAGCGGTCCATCAGCTCGTCGGACACGCTCATGAGCTTGCCGAACATTTCCTGCGGCGGATCGGACACGCCGATGTAGTTGCCATAAGATTTGGACATCTTGCGCACGCCGTCGAGACCTTCGAGCAGCGGCAGCACCATCACGACCTGTTGCGGCTGGCCTTCCTCTTTCTGGAGATCGCGGCCGACGAGGATGTTGAAGAGTTGGTCGGTGCCGCCGAGTTCGACATCGGCGCGGATTTCCACCGAGTCCCAGCCCTGCATGATGGGGTATTGCAATTCGTGGAGGCGGATTTCCTGGCCGGCGTCGAGGCGGTTGCGGAAGTCCTCGCGCTGCAGCATCTGTTGCAGCGTGACGCGCGAGTTG
>JALOUA010000075.1 GCA_025457625.1 Akkermansiaceae bacterium | reverse complement strand
ATATCCACAGTGCCAGTGGAACCCGTCCGTTTTCTCATCATCAGCGGCAGCGCCTACGGCAAGGATCTAAGTCATGTCGAAATCTGGAATCCCCTCACTCAGACCCGCCATACCGCGTGGTGCGGCTGGGACATCTCACTGATCGCTCCTTTTCACGAGATCATCCACGAGGGCAAGGCCCACAGTCTGATCATGGGCGTTGGGAAGGCGGACCCCACGAAAGTAGAACGCCCCGGATTGGAAGTGGAACCCGGCACCATCCTCGTGCCCGACGGCGATGAATTCACCGCCTCCCTCCTCACCTCGCTGCGCAAGGCTTGTTATGATCACATGCCAAAACTTCTAGAAATCAAAGCCGCGCGCGAACAATACCAAAAAGACTCCGACGCTTGGAAGGCGGCCAATCCCCCGCGCCCGCAAAACCATACCATCTGGATCAAGCCCCATCGCGGCAGCCGCTATCTCCAAAAGACCACCGGTGACCCACAGGAGGGAACCCGATGAAAGCCCTCCGCAACCTGACCGCCCTGCTGCTCGGCGTGCTGGTCCCCACACAATCCGGCGTCGCCCAGCAAATGACGCAGGATGTCGAAGTCGCCATCATGCCCACGGGCGAAGCCATTTTGCAATGGTTCGCCAAAGATGGCCGCACCTACTTCATCCAAGCATCCGATCCCAACAACCACCTCGGCACCTGGATCTGGAGCGACCTCATCGAATCCGGCCACGATCATGTCATCAGTCATGAAGTAGGAAACACCACCGAGAAGGGCTTCTTCCGCCTTCATTACACCGACACTCCGCCACCAGCCGGAGTCGAACTGGAGGATTGGGACGCCGACGGCGACGGTCTGTCAAACGCGCTTGAACTGGATGAGCAAGGCAATCCGCTCAACACCGATACAAACGGCGACGGCATCCCCGACGGCTGGGCTTACGCACACGGACTCTCTCTAACGGGAAACAACGCGTCCGGACTCTTCCAAGGAGGCCCCTCCACCAACCTCGAAGCCTATCAACAGGGCGTCCAGGCAAACCCTGCCTCCACCATCAACGACCATGATGGGGACGGTGTGGAAAACGATGACGACGCCGATCCACAGGATTCCGATGTAGATTGGGAACCGACCCGTATCGGTGGATATGTAATGATTGATATCAACGTGCCTGAGGAAGCGGGTCTCGTCAGAGACTTTAACGACGCTGGACATGTTCTGTTCGATGGTGGCATTTGGAATGCGGGCGTATGGACGGAGCTTGAGCAAGTCGAAATCGAAGGATCGTTCCATCTCGATCCTCATGATTTCACCTATGAATCAGTCGGCAACCATGGATGGAAGTTGTCGCCCGCTGGGGACATTCTGGAATTGGGATCGTTCAACGTCTCCGGACCGGGCGATTCGGAGGGACTAAATCATGTGCTCCGGCGGAGCTATCAGCCTCAGAACTCAAGCTATCAATCTGCTGTCAGCACGCTGCATACTCTCGATTGGTACGGCCTGCTGGGATACTCCTTCTTGTCACTCCAGGTCTTGGGAGAGGATTCGCAGGGCCGGGTCTTTTCATTCAAAAAATTCGACCCCGCATTGCCCGAAGAATCCGCACCCGAAATCTGGATACTCAATTCGAACCTCGCTCAATCCAGCTACCGCCAATTACCGACAGGCTATCATTTGCATTTGCACGGCAATCAAGTCACGCCTGCCGGCTGGCTGGCGGTGAATGCCAGTCCGCACACGGGAAACACTCCGGCAGCACGCACGATCATATGGAATCCGGCCGGTCAGGAAATCACCACCGCAGGCGGCTTGCCGTGGTATTTCTCGGGACTCACAGAGCTTCCCCACGGCAAGCCCGCCTTGGCCTGCCGTTACCATGGATCGAATGGCTTGGTGTATCTAATGAATCAAAGCGGAGACGGCTTAAAATCCGCAAAAAAACTCGGCGGCAAGAACATCCACACCTTCGCGGGTGACGGTACCGCCATGACCTCCGACGGCAAAATGTGGATCAACGGCGAACTCACTCCCTTGCGCGATCTCTGCGAGCGCTACGGTGAACTGCTTGACGACGGATGGAATCTGCAACCACTCAAGGCAAACAAGCATGGCGAATACCTCATTCAGGCCGAGGGACCAGAGGAGCAACAGCTTGTCATGCGTGCTACTCCCGTCAATCTATCCATCACAAACTCGGATTCTCCCTTCCTGATTTCATTCCTCCCGGAAGACAAAGAAGAGACCGTAGGTGCGTTTACGGTGGCAAACTTGAACGACCAGGACGGAGACGGAACAGTGGACAACGTCGATCAATCGATAAAGGCACAAGGTGGTGTGGGAGAAGACGAGGAAGACCTTATGCTTCTAAAGATACAGGGTTCACGCGACGGACAAATGAAGGTTACCGTTGCCAGCGGCCAGGTTTGCTTCTGGGAGAAGAAAACCAAGGAAACACCATACCCGATACAGGACGGGGCTATCACAATCGAAGGAGTAGACCTTCCTAAATACCTATACGTTGAGGCAACAGCCAAGAGCCAGTCGCTTCGGGACATCGTGCTGGATCTCAGTCATGTCGCTCCGGATGGCACAGTGTACGACGATCTGGACAAGGTTTATGCCACGGCGGTATGGGCGGAACAGAAAAGCATCCGGAATACAGCCGGGATGGGTTTGTGGACTCCAAACCACGATGCGTCATTCAAAAATACCTTTGACAACATCATAGGCCAATGGGGTATCAACTTCAGCCCTCTTGCAACAGATCCGACGCAGAGTTTTCACTACTCCATTGGCATCGAATTCGAACTTTTTCCACCGGGAATAGCACAGGAACCGGGTGTCAAATTCGACATCGCCCGAGATATTGCGTTCAGGGAATGGCTGGTGACAAAATCGCCCTTCACTGCATTGCAAAATTACATCCCTGGTGACGATGATGTTCTGGATCTCGCTGATTTGGCAGATGACGATGATCCCATTCATGGTGACGAGGATGTTACCGGAACTGGAGATCGAGTTTATGTCTTGGATGGTCCCGGACATAGGGTAGGCTTTAATTTGTCGGATGAGATTGTAAGCCGTAACAACTTCAACGAATGGGTGAGAGTATATTTCAATGGAAACCGACCATCCGGTAACAATAATTCAGGTTCGAGATGCTCTAGTAAGTATAAATGGCATGCTCAATACCATGTGGAATGGGACACTGCATCCTCGAAGTACCAGCAAAAGGCAAACACTTCAAACAGCGTGGATACAAATCATATCCCGCTTGGGGCAGCTCCCAACCCATAATGATCCGTGATTTACGGAGTGCATTACGCCATAGACAAATTATAGCCATGAGAATTTTTTACATGTCAGCAGGCACAATTGCATGGTCTAGGATAATGCTCACGGCGTGTGCGGCTTTTTGGATGCTAGCTACAACAAACGCGCAAGAGAAAGCAAACCAGGACTTTTTCGTTCACGATTTATTCGGCTACGGGAGAAGCCAGGCTGCCGAGCGTGATCCCGCGCTGCCAATTACCGATTCGGAGGTTAAAATACTGAAGGGGGAAGGCTACGAGCATTTAAGTCCTCGAAACGGAATGCCATACATCAATTACACTTGGGAAAGAATTGGTGTCGTAAGAGCGATTGGTCATCAAAAGCAGGAACTTTGGATACCCGATTTGATTGAAATGGTGACTGTAATCGAATGGCCGAGAGGAAAAATTTTGCCGGCCGAGGTAATCTTTCCCTGCGTATGGGCGCTTGCTCAAATCGGTGAACCTAGTGTCGAGCCAGTCTTGAAGGCGATCGAATCATCGAGGAATTTGCGTGAACGACGGCTGCTTGTGCTGGCTATTGAGGGGATTCGCGGAAAAGCCGGTGCAGCCCAATTGCTTAAGGAAAGGGGAATCGACATCAGCCGACCCGTCGATGGGCCGTCCCGGCCCTCCAGACGTGGAGTCCATGAGGCAACTGAGTCGCACACGGGGAACGCTTCCAAAGTGAAGGGCAAGAATGATAAGGAAACCGATCTTTCTTCCAAGAGCCGCAGCCGGTTGATTTGGGCAGCACTGCCTTTGCTTGTCGTGCTCGGGATTTCGCTGATCTGGAGACTGAATAAAAAGCGCAATCAGTATTATTAGCGAATCTTCAGTCAGTTCCCAGAGTTCTCGCAGCGCGGGCAAACGGCTCAGTTCGTTGGACTTGACAATCTGGCGCTTATTGCGGTGCCGCTGGGCGTGTGGCTTAGGATGTTCAGATGCCCGTTAAATACGCACGTCAGAAATGCTTTTCATCCGCAGCCTCGTTTCGCAGCATCGCCGCCGCCATGATCCTCGACCGCATCCTCGCCAAACGCATTGTTCCCGTCGTTGTCCTCGATTCCGCCGATCACGCGGAGCCGCTCGCCGAAGCCCTGCTCGCCGGCGGGCTCGACATCATGGAAATCACCTTCCGCACCGAGGCGGCGGAGGAGTCGATCAGGCGCATCGCCGCGCGGTTTCCCGAAATCCTGTTAGGTGCGGGCACGCTGCTGGAAAAGAAACAGGTCAAGCGCGCGAAAAAGGCCGGTGCGGTGTTCGGTCTCGCCCCGGGCCTCAACCCGGTGACGGTGAAGGCCGCGAAGGACGCGGGCCTGCTGTTTGCCCCCGGCGTCATCACGCCCAGCGAGGTCGAGCAGGCGCTCTCGCTGGGTTGCAAGCTGCTCAAGTTCTTCCCCGCCGAAGCCGCGGGCGGCGTCAACATGCTCAAGTCGCTCGCCGGACCCTACGCGCACACCGGCGTGAAATTCATTCCCACCGGCGGCATCACCGCGGCCAACGTCGCAAAGTATCTGAAACTCCCCGTCGTCGCCGCCATCGGCGGCTCGTGGATGGTGGACAAGGCGCTCATCAATGAAGGCAAATGGGAGGAAATCACCCGCCTGACGAAAGAGGCGCTCGAAGCCGCCGCCGCGGTCTGATTTCCGCTTCCCGCCATCCGCATTCCGGCATACCCTCGCGCCGATGCATCCGATCGACAAAGCCAACGCCCTCATCGAGGCATTGCCGTATCTCCAGGCCTTCCGCGGCAAGACCTTCCTCATCAAGATGGGCGGCTCCGCCATGGAAAACCCGGAGCTGGTCGCCAAGGTCATGCGCGACATCGTGTTTCTCGAAGTCGCGGGCATCAACCCGATCGTTGTGCACGGCGGCGGCAAGGCGATCTCCGCCGCGATGGAGAAAGCCGGGCTCGAAGCCCGCTTCGTCGGCGGTTTCCGCGTCACCACCGATGAGGCCATCGACATCGTCGCCCGCGTCCTCTCCGAGGAGATCAACCCGGGGCTTGTCCGGATGATCCGCGACTTCGGCGGCAAGGCCGTGGGCATCCCCGGCAACGACGTGTTTCTCGGCGAGAAAACCAAGGGCACCGATGCGGATGGCAACAAGGTCGATATCGGCCGCGTCGGCGAGGTCGTCGGCTGCCAGCTCGCGCACATGGACGCCGCGCACCAGGCCGGCATCGTGCCGGTGATTTCCCCGCTCGCCGCGGAACTCGCCACCGGCCGGCCGCTCAACATCAATGCCGACCTCGCCGCCGCCGCGCTCGCGAAGGAACTGCGCGTCGCGAAACTCGTCTATCTCTCGGACGTGCCGGGCCTGTTGTCCGATCCCAAGAATCCCGCCTCGCTCATCCAGTCCGTCACGCGTGCCGGAGCCGAGGCCCTGATCGCGGACGGCACGATCTCGGGCGGCATGATTCCCAAAATCCGCAGCGCCGTGGACGCGCTCAACGCCGGCGTGCGCAAGGTCCACTTCGTCGATGGCCGCCAGCCCCACGCGCTGCTGCTCGAGATCTTCACCGATGGCGGAATCGGCACGGAAGTCGTGCGCTGAGCCCGGCGCGGCGGAATTTTTTTCAACCCCACATCCCATGCGGCACAAGGCATGCAGCCGCTTGCGGCGGCGGAAATGAAAACAAATCTTGTTTCCTCTCCGGTGCCGGACCAGCTTGCCGGTCGCTTGTGAGCCGATATGGCATGGCAATCGCGCTTTGTTGAGTCTCTGACGCCGTAATCAAAGGAAGTGTGGAAAGAACCGGCGTTGTTAGAACTGAATATTATGGATATCTACGTGGGCAATCTGCCCTACACTGCTACTGAAGGAGACGTCTCGGGTCTCTTTGCCGCATTTGGACCGGTCGAACGGGTCAAAATCATCACCGACCGCGACAGCGGCCAATCCAAGGGATTCGCCTTCGTGACGCTCGGCGACCAATCCCAGTTGAATGCGGCCATCGAGGCCCTCAACGATTATGATTACAACGGACGTCCGCTGCGCGTGAACGCCTCCGAACCCAAGGAAGCCCGGCCCTCCGGCGGCGGCTACGGTGGTGGCGGTGGCGGCGGCGGCTACAAAGGCGGCGGCGGCGGCGGCTACAAAGGTGGCGGCGGCGGCTACAAAGGCGGCGGCGGTGGCGGCTACAAGGGTGGCGGCGGCGGCGGCAACAAAGGTGGCGGCGGCTGGTAACACCACGCCCTGACTGACTTTTTCACTCCACCCGGCTCTCTTTCCAGGGAGCCGGGTGTTTTTTTTGTTTCGGAGCGGCGCTTTGAAAGCGCCATGATTCCCAAGGGCGGCTTGAAGCCGCCCGCGTCGCAGGGTGGGCTTCGGTTGCCGCTTGATGCATGCCGCACCCGGACGACATGCGACGGGCGGTTTCGATGGAAACACAAGCCTGCTGGCAACAAGCGCCGTGAATTCTCCGGGTGTCCATGTCCGCGTGCGACCGGCCCTGGCTGCGGGGGTCAATCGGCCTTCAAGCCATCGATTTGACGGAGTATCCCCTCCGCTTCGGCGGCGCGCCCGGCTTTTTCGTAAGCGCTTTGCAAACCGGTGAGCGAAGCCAGGTCATTCGGAAAAGCGGCCAGCGCGCGCTGGAAGGCATCGATCGCCTCGTCGTATTGTTTCGCGTCGAGATGATACTGGCCGAGCCGCGAGGCCATCGGCGTGAGGACCGGCGGCGGCATCAGCAGGCTGGCCCGGTGCTGGCGGTCGGCGGCGGAGCTGAACCAGTTGTAGGCGGTGCCGCGCAGGTTGGCCGGGCCGGCCAGCGCCACACGGCCGCGCAGGTCGCTGGCGAGCACTTCCATGGCGCGGAACGTGCGGTTCCAGAAGGAGGCTTCACCACCGGCTGCGGCGGCGGAACGCATTCTTGCAAACGATTCGCCATGATGTGCCAGCGCCTGGAGCACCTCCCGCGCCCCGCTGAGATCGTTTTTTTCCAACAGTCGGTCCGCCTCGATCACGAAGCGCAGGCCGTCGATCCACCAGTAGGCCAGCGTGTGGTCATGGAATTTCTTCAACGAATCCGGCTTGGGAAAGGATGCGGCGGCGGCGGCCACATCGCCTTTGCCGGCACGCGCGAGCAACAGGCGCGCCGGCAGTGTCCTTGCCTCCCACAGCAACATGCGGTTGCCGGGGGAGGATGGCCGGTCCTCGATCAGCGGAATGGCCGCCACTTCCTTCGCTGCGGCAAGTGCGGCATCGACATCCCCTTTCGAGGCAAGCGCCACCGCGCGGTAGCACTCCGCCTTGATCCACTCCGGGCAATCCGCCAAGGGGATCTCCTGTTGTGTCCGCCACTCCTGATAGCGCGAAGCCGCCCGCCCGAAGGCGCTGGCGGCCACCCCGTGGTTTCCGCAGCGCCACTCGTAGTGACCCGTCAAATGAAGAAACGGCGGATAATCCGGCACCATCGAGCCCAGTTTGTGGACCATTTCGAGCGAGTCCGCGGGATTCGGGGTCTCGGCACGGATGAACAGCAGGGCATGCAGGGGCACCGGACTCTCCGGATGCCTTTCAACCAACTCGAGCAGGCGTTTTTCCGCCGCTTCCTGATCGGGCGTGGCCTCGCCGGATTCATCGAATCCGCCGCGGCCGAACAAGGCCGCGAACACCGCGGCCTGGAGGTCGTTGGGAAACCTGTCGGCCACCTTGCGGAAGGCATCAGCGGCGGGGGCCGGGCCTTCCTGCATGTATTTGACGAGCCCATAGGCATAGCCGCGCTCGAGTTCGGTGCCGCCACCCTGATCGATGAGTTCCAGCATGCGCTCCGCCGCGGCATTGCGCGCGGCCAGCGACTCGGGCGCGGGATCGATCAGGCACATCACCATGCCCCAATGCGCCAGCAGGCACGAAGGATCCTCACGCATCGCGGCGGCGAAGTGGCGCGATGCCTCGAATTCCCAGCCGCCGTGAAGGTGGTTGAGTCCCTGGTTCACATGCGCCTGCGCCTCGTCATTCGCCGCCGACACCGCCATGCGGATGCCGCCCGGAAACCCCCTGAGCGCGGGTTTACCCAAGGCCTTCACCGGTGGCGGGATCGCCTGCTCGACGTCGGGCACTTCGCCAGCCGACAGGGAGGCCATCACCCCCAGGCCGGCGAGCCATCGCAGCGTGCAATGCATTCGCATGCGCCCACCATGGACGGGCCTTGAGGCGGCTTCCAAGCAAAATGACCCGCTTTCAGGAAACACGAGCTTGACACCCCCGGCCCATTCCCTACTTTCCGCCGCCCGCCTTCCGGCAAACACTCTCTCCAGAAATCATCATGGCCAACCACAAATCCTCGATCAAACGCGCGCGCCAGACCATCGTCCGCACCGAACGCAACCGCGCTGCCAAAAGCCGCATCAAGACGCTGCGCAAGAAGACCCTCAGCGCCGTGGCATCCGGTGACAAGGAAGCCGCCGCCAAGGCCAGCGCCGAGCTCTCCTCCTCCGTGGACAAGGCCGCCAAGCGCAACGTGATCCACCCGAACAAGGCCGCCAATCTCAAGAGCAAGACCGCCAGGGCCCTCGCCGGCATCGCCTGAGATCCCCCGGCTGTTCCGGAAATTTCCCGGTGATCCAGAAAACAAGCGGACCGGGCCACCGGTGCCGCTTTTTTCATTGAACGATGTCCGAGTCCCCACCACCCAACCGTGCGGCCACCGCCGCCAAAATCGCCGCAAACCCGGCGGGCTACAAGGTTTGTGAAGGATGCGACTCGATCGTCGGCAGCACCACCGCGCTCTGCCCCAACTGCCACAGCTACCGCTTCGACTCCTCGCCTCAGCGCGTCATCGAACAGGCCCGCATTCTCGGCAGCCGCGAGCAGAGATCGGTGACCGCCGACGACCTGATCTGAGGGCTTTCTCCAGCGAAACACCATCCATGCCGGGCAGCATCGCATTCAAGGAGTGGCAGGTCGTGTGCGACGCGCTGGCCACCGGCCGGCAGTCGATCCTCTTGCGCAAGGGCGGCATCCACGAGGGACGCCGCGGGTTTTCCTTCGCCCATGACGCGTTTTTCCTCTTTCCCACACGCTTTCATGCACAGGGCGGCCAAGTCCGCGAGGGCGAGCTGAAATCCCTGCCCGAGTGGCAGCCCGGCGACGTCCTGCGCGTCACCCATCACGCCGAGGCGCTGTGGGCCGTCACGCTCACCGATTGGCAAAAGGTCGCCGCGCTCGAGCCCCATCACATTTATTCCGAGGCCACCGTGCGCGAGCGCTTCGATTGGGAAGGCAAGGGCATGGCATCCGGCAGCATCCACGTCGCGCTGGTGCGTGTGCGCGAACTCGCCGATCCGTGGGAACTGGTCTATCAGCCATCCTTCGGCGGCTGCCGCAGTTGGATCTCCCTGCCCGAGCCGCCCGCCGGCTGGCGCGATACCGCCCGCCCGGTGCTGGATGACGCGGCCTTCGCATGCCTCCATCAACTGGATCTCTGATCATTTCCGTCTCTCGTCATTCCGCGCCCTCCGCAGCCCGGTGAAACCGATCACCGCGAGTCCGCCAGCGGCGGCCGCTCCGGCTCCGGCAGATGCCGCGTGATGCGCTCGATGCCGTTTTCATCGATCAGCCAACGCTGGTGAATCTCCGGCAACTCCCCGGCAAGCGTGAGCCTTCCGTCACGCTCCAGCCTGCGCAAGATCACCCGCAGAATCGCAAACGCGGTATCACCCAGATCGCCATCGTCACGATTCCGGTGGATGCGTTTTTCAAGATCCACCTGCGCGATGCGGCCCAGCCCGCCATCGCGGGCCAGGTCGATCAAATGCGCGATCTCCACCCCGTAACCGACCGGAAACGACAGCGATTCCAACAGCCCGCGCCGCGCCGCATACTCGCCGGCGAGCGGTTGCAGGAATTCCACCAGCTCGGGATAAAACAACGAAATGAACGGCCTCACGAGAATCTCCGAAACCCGTCCCCCGCCCGTCGCGTGCGGGGCGTCGCCGAATGCCAGCGGTCTTTCATAAAACGCCTTCACATAATCAATCCCCGCGTTCTCTAACAAGGGCCCCACCAGCCCGGGCACGAAACCCGAATGGAAATTCATGATATCCCCATCGATGAAGCAGAGGATCGATCCGCGCGCGACATGCAGCGCCTTCCAAAGGTTCTCGCCCTTTCCCGTATAAGTGCCGGATTGCGGAGCGATGGCCGCGGAGGCGAACACGACGGCACCCTCCGCCGCGGCGATCTCCGCCGTTGCGTCAGTCGATCCGGAGTCCACCACCAGGATTTCATCCACCAGCGCAACATTCCCGACGAGATCCGTGCGGATGCGGCGCACGATCGCACCGATCGTCTCCGCCTCGTTGAGGGTGGGGATGCACACCGTGACCTGCTGCCCGGCCGCCTGCTTGAGATCGAGCAAGCGCCGGACATCGGCGAAGTTCTTGTGATGGAAACGCTGCACGCCGCAGGGCTAACCGGCCAGGCACCCACATGCAAGACCGGTGAAAAACCCCTTTTTCCGCATTCCAGGAAACCCGGACGCGGGCCTTCATCGGAAGGAATCTGCATTCAGATCTGGTTGTCTTCCATCCGTCACCCGGCAATGAGGTGTTGGAGAGTTCATTTCGAGAAAGATCATTTGGAGATCGGTGTCTGGATGGCACCGGAAAATGAGTTGCATCACACGGCCACCGCGCCTTACATTCCGCGCATGAAAACCGAATCAAAGCCAGGCGCCGTCAAGCGAGGCCGCCCGACGGGAACGGCGACGAAGCGCATCAACGCCCGTTTCCCAACGGGACTGGCGGAGAAGATCGAGTATGCTGCGTCTTTGCGCGGCGTGGCTGTCGCGGCGTTCATCCAGGAGGCGGTGGCGGAAAGAGCGGATCGCGTCATCGAAGCGGAATCCCACTGGCAACTGACCCGGGAGGAGGCCGCGAATCTGGCGGCGATGATTGCGAAGCCGCCCAAGCCGAACCCAAAAATGCTCCATGCCGTGAAACTCGCCGCACGCGATGTCGTCATACGTTCTTGAGCTTCTGGACGGGTCTCACGACCGGGCGGGATTCGTCAGCGGTCTCGATTCCGTGGACCGCTACCTGCGGGAGACAGCTCGGGGTCACATGGAGAAAGGGGTGAGTGTCACCCGGGTGTTGATTGAAGCCGAGGCCATGACACCGAAAGCCGTGCTCGGATACTTCACTCTGTCCAACATCACCGTTGAGGCGAGGGAATGGCCGGAAGCTCCCAAAGGCCTGCCAAGACAGGCGGTCTCCGCAGTGTTGTTAGGGCGTCTCGCCGTGGCGCAAGCCTCCCATGGCAAAGGAATCGGTTCCATGCTGGTGGCCTCCGCCCGCCAATTGGCACGAGAGACCATCATGCGCACCGGCGGAGTTGGCTTGGTGGTGGATGCCGCTAATGAGGAAATCGTCGGATACTACGCCAGATATGGCTTTCTTCGCGTGGTTCCGGCGGGTTTGCGGATGTTTCTGCCAAGAGTCTCGCTGGAGGCCGGCGCGGAGATTCAGTTAGGGTAAACGGCATCCATGGGTCAACTTGGGGCAAGC
>JALOUA010000341.1 GCA_025457625.1 Akkermansiaceae bacterium | reverse complement strand
CTCGCCGGTCATGGTGCAGTTCTTGATCACGGCGGCGTATTCCTGTTCCAATGCCGTGACGAGTTTGGGATAGGTCGAGGGATCGGCGACGGTGGTGAATTCCGAGATTTTGCGTCTCATGCGGTCGATTCCCGCAATCGTTTCGGGATTGGCCGTCCATTTTGCGCCATTGTTGAAACTCACCGCCGAGGGCTGGTGTTTTTTCGCGGCGTTCTCCGGCCCGGATGCCGCTTCCCCGTCTTTGCCGGAACATGCGGCGAGAAGGGCGGATGTCAGAATGATGGAAATCAAGCTACGGGTTTTCATGGGTTTTAGGGTTCGCGGTCAGGCCCCATGGTAAGGTCCGGCATCCGGGTTGCCAGCCGAATCTTGTCATGCTTCCCGTGTGCCTGGAACGATGGGAGAGGCGCGTGTGTCCGCGCGTCATCTTTGGAGCGGTTTCTCGCCGAGCATGCGGATGGGATGCGGCGTGCGCTTTTTCCGCAGGCCGAACTGCCGCACCGCGTGGCGCTGCAGGTGCGCGGCGGCGTCCTCGACGTCGTCGGTGAAGAAAATCAACTCCGGATCGTCCGGGCTGATCATGCCCTCATCGGCCATCCGGCGGACGAAATCCATCAGCGGCTGCCAGTAGTCTTTGCCCATCAGGATGATCGGGAAACCTTTGAGCTTGCCGGTCTGGATGAGTGTCATGGTTTCAAACATCTCGTCCATCGTGCCCGCGCCGCCGGGCATCACAATGAAGGCATAGGAATACTTCACCAGCACCACCTTGCGGGTGAAGAAATAGCGCATGGTGATCGCGCGCTGGACGTAGGGGTTGAGCTCCTGCTCGAAGGGCAGCTCGATGTTCACGCCGATCGAACGCCCGCCGATTTCAAAAGATCCCTGGTTTGCCGCCTGCATGATGCCGGGGCCGCCGCCGGTCATCACGGTGAAGCCGAGCCGGGCGCAGGCCGCGCCCATCTGGCGGGCCATCTCGTAATAGCGGGTGCCCGGCTTCACCCGCGCGGAGCCGAAGATGGTGACGCAGGGACCGGCGAAGTGAAGGGCGCGGAAGGCGATGAGCAGATCCTTGCCCACGCGCAACAAGGTCATGAGGTTGCGCAGCCGCGAGGTCGGGCCGGACAGGAGTGTGCGGTCTTCGGTTTCCAACTCGAAGAGCTCCAGCTTGCGGACCTCCTCCTCGGTGATCGGGTGCTCCTCCCCATGCTGGGGAACCGGCGGGCATTCGGGCGCTTTCACGCGCCCGTCCTAACACACACGCCGCGCCGGGGCAAAATCCGAAAAACGTTTGTTTGCAGCGCGGCCCGGCACCGGCCGCAAGCGCGTTTCAAAAATGCCCCGCGGGAAAACTCCGACACCCGGGCGCACGCCGGATCACCTCACTTCCTCACCCCTCGCCGTGGGCAGCGGGTCCCACTTGTGGCCGCGGAAACGGCCCGGCGGGCGGCCCATCATGCGGGTGAATTGGCGGGTGAAGAACTGCACGTCGCGGTAGCCGAGTTCGGAGGCGATCTCCTCGATGCCGCGGCGGGTCATGGTGATCAGTTCAACCGCACGGGTGATCCGCTGGTGGATGACGTAGCGGGTCGGCGACATGCCGGTGAGCGTGTTGAACCAGCGGGTGAGATTGGAGCGGGAGATCCGGACGCTTTCGCACATTCGGTCCACCGGCCAATTCGCACCGGGATCGCGGCGGATGGCTTCGATGAGCGATTCGATCTGGACCTGCACGGCGGGTTTGACCGGCCGGTGCAGGTTGCCGAGGAAAAGATGATACATCGCATGGATGGCGGCCCGCGCCTCGTTCCTTGAACGGGGGTTGTCATCCAAGCGGCACTTCACGGCATGCTCGGCGAGGGATTCCATCAGGCGGAGTTCATGGATCTGGCAATGCAGCGGATCACCGGCCCGGGCTTCCGGAGTCACCTCGTCGAAATGGGCGGCGAAAATCGTGAACGGCCGTTCGTCGAGGGCGCGGCCCATCACCTGCTCGCCGGGACGGAGCAGGAAACAGGCGCCCGGCTTGATCTCGTGGCTGCGGTCTCCGGCATCATGAATGCCGTGCCCTTCCACGAAGTATTGCAGCGTGTGGACTTCCACCTCCACCTGCCAGTGCCAGCCGCGCATGCCGCGCAGCAGGAATGGCGAGGGCAGGACGGGGCTCTCCGGAAACACCGGACACCCCGCCTCATACTGCGGCGTGTGCTGCCAGCGGATGACGGGATCGTTCATTTGGCGGCGTGACGGGCGGTGCTTGAACCGCCGCGGAGTTGGGGATTTGCAGGCCTGTCAGCATGGAAACCACACAGTCCGCGCGGCTTGTGGGCTTTGTTCCGCGGATTGCCGGCAACGCCGGAATCGCGGCTTGGAGGAAACGGAAGGGAGTGAGGGCCGTTGGCGGTTTTCCAGACGGGTTGCGGTGATGGCCGCAGCATGATCATCCGGGCAAGCCGATCAATCGAGGACTTTCAGCTGAATGTCCTTGTAGTAAGCGGTGCTGTCCGGATCGTGACCCTGGAGTGCGAAGGTGCCGGAGCCCAGCTTGCGGCCGGGCATGCCCTTGAGCGCTTTCGCGGGATCGAAGCCCTCGGGCTCGGTCCACTCGACCAAGGTCTCTCCGTCCACCTTCACGGTGATGGTCTTGCCCTTCACGGTGATGTGATAGTCAAACCATTCGCCATCGGTGTTGGGTGCCTTCTCCACGATGTGATTGACCAAACTGCCGGGAGGCGGCGCCTGCCCGGGTGCGAGCACCAGCACATCCACGACACCATAGAGGCTGCCGGTTTTCCGCGGGTCCTTGTGCGAGGCGTTGACCTGGCATTCGTAGCCTTTCGACGGCCAGCCCTTTTCCTCAAACACCGTATGGAAATAAACCCCGCCATTCGCCTGGGGCATCGTCTTCGCCTTGAGCTTGAGTTCGAAGTCCTTGAACTCCGCCTTGCCGTCCGCGCCGACGTAGAACAAGTGCGCGCGACCGCCGCTGACTTTGAGCGCCCCGTCCTCCACCGTGAAGCAGCCCGGCACCTCCTCATTCGACTTCCAACCGGTGAGATCCCTGCCGTTGAAGATGGACACGAAACCCTCCCCGGCCATGGCGCAGTGCGCAAGAATGCCGAGAACGAAAGTCATGGAAAATGCGAATCGTTTCATCCGTGGAAGTAGAGAGCGGCCATGGACGCGTGTCCAGCCGGGATTGGAAATTCGTGTCTTGAGGCCCGCTCAACGCGGCTTTTGCCGCGGTCGCTGAAATCCCGGATGCCGCGATCGGCAACCGGCGCAGGGACTACGGCTTGTACATCGTGAAGTCCTTGTCGGGATCTTTCAATTCCCTCATCGTCAGGGTCTCCACGTGACCGTCCACCATGCAGACGTTGACCTTGCGGTTGTGGCGCGCGGCGGGTGTGTGGCCCGACCAACGCGAGGGTTGCGGGAAGATCGCGAACCAGCTCTTTTTGAGGTCGGCGGGGCTCTGC
>JALOUA010000074.1 GCA_025457625.1 Akkermansiaceae bacterium | reverse complement strand
GGCGCGCGCATCCCGGTGATTTGCGAATACCTGCGGCTGGCCAGTGCCGCAGCCGGCGGTGATTGATTTCCCCTCGGAATCCGGCTTGGCAGGCGGCCGCCCATGTGACGGAAACGACACGTCTTGGGTTGTGCAATGATGTGATGCCAGCGTTTCACTGCTCGCGGAAGTGGTTCGAACTTCCGGACAGTCATGAAAATCGAAATTGTGACGGACACCTTCGCGCCGGATGTGAATGGAGTGGCGATGACGCTCGGGCGATTGAGGGACGGGTTGCGGGAGAGAGGCCACCGGGTGCATGTGATCCACACGGGGGCGAAGGCGGGATCAGGGGAGACTTGCGCGGCCGCCCTGCCACTGCCCGGCTACAAGGAGGTGCGCGTGGGGCTGCCCAAGCCCTTCGAACTGCGTGCCCGCTGGCTGAGGCAACGGCCGGATGTGATCTACGTCGCCACCGAGAGCCCGCTGGGAACCTCGGCCGTCAAAGCCGCCAACGCGCTTGGCATCCCGGTGGCCGCCGGTTTCCACACGAATTTCCAGGACTACATGGGCCAATACCGCATGGGCGTGTTGCAACCGGTGGCGATGGCCTACCTGAAGCGCTTCCATTTGCGTGCGGATTGCACGCTGGTGCCGTCCATCAAAACGCTGCGAAACCCTGCGCGCCGAGTGGGGCGCGAGACCGGCGGCACCGGTGGCGCTCATGGTCGGCCGAGTGGCGGCCGAGAAGAATTTCGAGCTGGCGATCCGGGTTTTCGAACGCATGCGCCGCGAGGTGCCCGACGTCTGCTGCGTGGTGGTCGGCGACGGACCGCTGCGCGCGGGCCTCGCGGAACGGCACCCGTGGCTGCGTTTCACCGGCATGAAAACCGGCGGTGATCTCGCGAAACATTACGCTTCGGCGGATGTGCTGGTCTTTCCGAGCGAGACCGAGACCTTCGGCAATGTTTTGTTAGAAGGCATGGCGTCCGGGCTGGCCGCCGTGAGTTATGATTATGCCGCGGCGGCGCTGCATGTCACCCACGGAGAAAACGGCCTGAAGGCGGAAAAAGGCGATGCCGCGGAATTCACCCGGCTCGCGCTGGGAGCCTTGTCGCTCAAGCCCGATGACAGCCTGCGCCAGGCCGCGCGCGCGACGGCGGAGCAACTCGGCTGGGACGAGGTGGTCGGGCAGTTGGAGATGCGGCTGGAGGAAATCGCCGGAACCGGACGCCGCGGGCCGGAACCCGCGGCGGCGGGCGGCAAACGCCCGAAACTCGTATGCCGCACGGTTTTCCTCTCCGACCTTCATCTCGGAACGCCGGACAGCAAGGCCGACGAAGTGGTCGATTTCCTCAAACGGATCCGCTGCGAAAAACTCGTGCTCAACGGCGACATCATCGACGGCTGGGCGCTCAAGCGCGGCGCGCGCTGGTCCTCGCGCCACAGCCGGGTGATCCGCAGGATCATCAAGATGACCGAGCGCGACAAAACCGAGGTTGTCTATCTGCGCGGCAATCATGACGAGATCCTCGAGCGCTTCATGCCGCTGGCGTTCGGCCGGGTGCGCCTGCTGAGGGAGCACATCCACACCACGCCGTCGGGGAAACGTTATCTCGTCGTGCATGGCGACGGGTTCGACAGCATCTCGACCCACCACAGGTGGCTGGCCCTGTTAGGCGCGGTGGGCTATGACTTCCTGCTGCGCGTGAACCGCTTCTACAACAAATGGCGCGCCTGGCGCGGCAAGGAGCACTTCTCGCTGAGCAAGGCGGTCAAGGCCAGGGTGAAATCCGCCGTCTGTTTCGTGGACCGCTACGAGGAGCTGCTGCAGGAACTCGCGCGCCACCGCAAATGCGACGGCATCATCTGCGGCCACATCCACACGCCCGGAGACATGCTCGTGGGCGACATCCATTACCTCAACTCGGGCGACTGGGTGGAAAGCCTGACCGCCGTCATCGAGCACACGGACGGGCGGATGGAGTTGCTGCGTTACGCGGATTTCATCGCCGGTCCCGCGGCGGAGCACACGGCGGAAAACCACCTCTCAGGGGTTCTTTGTTAGATAACCGAGCACATCGGCGGCCTGTTGCTCGGTGGATGCCGAGAGGTCGCGCCAGACAAGTTTGCCATCCTTGAAGAGGAAGGCCTGGCGTTTGGCGAAGCCCATGGTGGCCGGCACGCCGAAGGCCTTGACCACCGCGCCGTCCTCGTCGGCCAACAGGTCGAAGGGCAGTTGGTATTTTTCCCGGAACGCCTTTTGCGCCTTCACCGAGTCCTTGCTCACACCGTAGATCCTCACCCCCTTGTCGGTGAGCTTTTCATAGGCATCGCGCAGGCTGCACGCCTGTTTGGTGCATCCCGGGGTGTCGGCCTTCGGATAGAAATACACCAGCAGGTAGCCGGATGCGCCCGCCTCGGCGAGTTTCACGATCTCGTCGTTGTGGTTTCTCTGGGAAACGGCGGGCAGCGCCGCGCCATCGGCCAGCGGTTCGGCGGCGGCGCTGGCGGCGAAGATCCCGGAGGTCGCGACGGTGAGGAGTTTGCGGAAACTGGACATGTGCCGGAATTTCGCACCGGATCGCGAAATGGCAAGGACTCATCCGTTCCGGATGCGCGGGGAGGCATTTGTGCCACATTCCTCCATGCAGGCGCGCGGCCGCGGGGCGGATGGCAATCCCCCCAACCGATTCGAGAAACTCCACGTCGAGACCGACGGGGACGCGTGGGTCGATGACGACCCGCGCCCGCTGCGCACCATCTTCCTGCGCGATGATTCGCAATCGGTGCTCGCGGCCAACGACGCGGAGGATCTATCGTTCGAATACGGCCTCAATCCCTACCGCGGCTGCGAACACGGCTGCGCCTATTGTTATGCGCGGACCTACCACGAATACCTCGGTTTTTCCGCCGGTCTCGATTTTGAATCGAAGATCGTGGTCAAGCCGGACGCGCCCGAATTGTTAGAGAAAACCCTGGCCAAAGCCTCCTACAAGCCGGGCGTCATCAGCCTCTCCGGTGTGACGGATTGTTACCAGCCGGTCGAGCGCAAGCTGGAGCTCACGCGCCGCTGTCTGGCAGTGCTCGCGCGCTTCCGCAATCCGGTGGTGGTCATCACCAAGAACGCGCTCGTCGCCCGCGATCTCGACCACCTCGCGGAACTCGCACACCATCATGCGGTGGCGGTGTATCTCTCGGTCACCACCCTGGATGCCAGTCTGGCGCGCGTGTTGGAACCGCGCGCATCCTCGCCACGCGCGCGTCTGGAAACCATCCGCAAGCTCGCCGAGGCGGGAGTGCCCGCCGGCGTGAGCGCCGCGCCGATGATTCCCGGCCTCAACGACTCCGAACTGCCGGCAATTCTCGCGGCGGCGGCGGAACATGGCGCCACCTTCGCCGCCTATTCATTGGTGCGCCTGCCCGGCTCCGTGGCCGGGGTTTTCTCCTCGTGGCTGGACCACCACGAACCGCTTGCGAAGGAGAAAATCCTCGGCCGCATCCGCGCCTCCCATGGCGGCAAGCTCAACAGCAGCACACCCGTCGCGCGCATCCGTGGCACCGGAGAGGCCGCAAGCCAATGGAAAACACTCTTCCATGCCTGCTGCCGCAAACACGGCCTGCACCCGGGCACGCCGGAACTTCCGACAGACGCCTTCCGCCGCCTCACGCCCGGCCAGGACGAGTTGTTCTAACGGAAATGCGCACAGGCGGCGCGCACGGCGGCACATTGCGCGTCAACGCGCGCCGCGAGCCGCGCATGGCTCGGTGTTTCGAATGTGAACGAGAGCGGACAGCCGAGTTTCGCGACATAGATCGCCTCCGGCCAGCCCTCGGGCACGTCGGCCTCCGCCTCATGGAAAATCCAGCCCGCCTCGCGCGGCGTGTGGCCGTCGATGTCGGGTCCGGCCTCGGGCGGAAACCACGGGCCCGCCGCCGCGATGACGCCGCGGGCGCGTTCCGGAACATCCTCACCGAGGTTGATTTCATACAGATAAAATCCGTTGGCTTCCCAGTCCTCGTGCAATGACAGGAACAGCGCGGGCACCGGACGCTTCGCCAGCCATGCGGCATGTGCGGCTGCCTCGGAACTCTGCTGCAAGCGATAATCGCGATTGATGTCCATGCCATCCGCGTTGTCACGGCAACCGGCGGCGAGGCCGGTCGGATTCAACGCGGGGCAGAGCGCCCAATCCACGTCCGCCGTGAAAAACCCCGCCTGCATCAGTTGCAGCAGCGCGAGCGGACCGGCCGGCTCGTCGCCGTGGATTCCCGCGGATAGATAAACCCGCGGGCCGTTTCCGGGACACGACCATGCCATCAGCGGTCCGGCGGCGGTTTCCGCAATCACTTCACTTGCGAAGCCGGCTCTGGCAGCCGCGTTCCCGAACGCGGGCAGCAACTCCGGCCAGTGGAACACGGTCTCCATTGCCGCGAGCATGCAACATCCTTGCGGCGACGCAATCCCGGGTTGCCGTTCCCCCACCATCTGGCAAAATCCCGCCATGAGCACCGAGACCGCCACGCGCCTGATCTTCCGCCAAAACGGGAAACCCGCCGATGTGCTGGAAACGCAGGCCTTTGCGCCACGTCCGCCGCAGCCAGGCGAAGTGTTGGCGCGCATCCTTGCCGCGCCCGTCAACCCGGCGGACCTCAACACCATCGAGGGCACCTACGGCGTGAAACTCGAACTGCCGGCCACGCCCGGCATCGAGGGCTGCGGCGTGGTCGAGGCCAGCGGAGACGCCGCCTTCCAACCCGGCGACAAGGTGATCTTCCTGCGCCGCGCGGACACATGGTCCACTCACACGACCGTTCCCGCGGATTCGCTTTTCAAACTGCCGCCGGAAATCGATCCGCTGCAAGGCGCGATGCTCAAGGTCAATCCCGCCACCGCATGGCGCTTGTTGCATGGCATCGAAGCGGCCAAACCCGGCGACTGGATCGTGCAGAACGCCGGCAACTCCGCGGTCGGCCGCTGCGTGATCCAGATCGCCCGCGACCTCGGCATCCGCACCATTTCGTTCGTCCGTCGGCCGGAGTTGTTAGAGGAACTCCGCCTGCTCGGCGGCGACCATGTCTTCCTCGATGACGACGATGGACTCGCCGCCGCGAAATCCGCCCTCGGCGGAGCCAACGCGGCACTCGCCTTCAACGCCGTGGGCGGCGACAGCGCGCTGCGCCTGATGAAGCTGCTGCGCGAAAGCGGCACCCACATCACCTACGGCGCGATGGGCCGCAAGCCGCTCACGCTGCCCAACGGCCTGCTGATCTTCCGCGACATCCGCGTGCGCGGCCTGTGGGTCACCCGCTGGGTGGAGAACGCGCCCGCCGGTGAGGTCCGCGCCGTCTATCAGAATCTCGCCGCGCGCGTCGCGTCGGGCAACCTCAACCAAGCGGTGGATGCCACGTTTCCGTTGGGAAAATTCCGCGAGGCGCTCGCCCGTCTCGACTCGCCGGAGCGCGCGGGCAAGGTTCTTTTCACTCCCTGACACCTTTATCTAACAAAATGGTCAGCCACACCTCCATCCGCATCCGCACCCGTGGCAAGGGCACGCTGGAAATCACCGATGAGGTGGCGCGCGCCATCGCGGGCTCCGGCATCCGCGACGGCATCGTCACCGTGTTCGTGCGCCACACCAGCGCCAGCCTCGTGATCATGGAAAACGCCGATCCCTCGGCACGGCGCGATTTGGAGACGTTTTTCGACAAACTCGTGCCGGAAAGCACCCCGTGGTTCGTCCACACGCTGGAAGGACCGGACGACATGCCCAGCCACATCCGCATGGCACTCACCCGCACCAGCGAGACGATTCCGGTGCGGGACGGCCGCATGACACTCGGCACCTGGCAGGGGATTTTCCTCTTCGAACACCGCGCCGCGCCGCATCAGCGCGAGATCGTCATCACGGTAGTGGGCGGTTAAGCGCCGATCTCCCCGCGCCGCAGCAGGCCGTCGATCAGCGCGTTGCGCGTCTCGATGCCGGTAAAGCGGCGTTTTGCCGCGGGCCGGGACAGGATATCACGCAGCGGCATCATCGACTGCCCGCCGGACTGCGCGTCATAGCTGTTGAAGGCGATGGTGAACCGCGCGTCCTCCGCCACCGGTTTGCCACGATGCGTGAAACTCCTCACCGCTCCGCTGCCGTCGAGCCTCAACTGGAACGGCCATAGGATGCGGTCCGAGCCGCGAAGGCCGCGCTCCATCCTGAGGATTTCGATCAACTCGGTCGTGCCGAGTTCGGCCGTCACCAACAGATTTTCATAAGGCAGCATTTTCCAGCAATCGGCGACGGTGAGTTCGCCCGCAGGCACGTCGCCGCTGCCGAAAGTGCCGTGAAAAACGCCATCCACCGGATTGCCGTTTTGCGTGAGCGCCTCCGCGAAGCACTCGCAAAACAACGTGCCCAGCGGGTTGTCCGCGCCACCCGATTTGACCGGCGTTTTGACGACGGCCAGCTTGCGCGCGAGCTGTTCGCTGGCGGTCCTGATGTCGGGCCCGGCGAGATCCATCACCGCCGCATCGGGTTCAAAGCGCGCGTCCATGAGTTCCGTCATCGCATCCCGGCCGATGAGTTTGCGCGACGTGCGATCGAAGGTGAGATCGACGCGGCCGCAGTAGATGCCGTGATACGCGGCCTGCGAGCAGAACACATTGCCGAGTTTCCACAGCGGCTGGTTCTGATGCGTGTGGCCGCCGAGATACACATCCACGCCCGGCACCTGCTTGAGAATCCCGCGCACCGGATTGGCGAAGTCGTCACGTTCCCTGAAACCCATGTGGCCCGTCACCACGACGGCATCCGCCTTGTTGGCCCGCGCTTCGGCCACCGAGCGCCGCAGGGCATCCAGCGGGTCCAGCACCTCCGCACCATCCAACAACTCCGGCGGCAGCCAATACGGCAAACCCGGCGTCACCAGGCCGATGAGCGCGATGCGGAATCCGCCAACCTCCCTCATCACCCACGGCAACACGGATTTCCACGCGCCATCGAGCGCGCCGGGCACCTTGCCGTCCACGCGCAGATTGCCGGTCAGCACGGCGGGCTTGGACAGCGCGAGATTGGCCTCAAGCGCTCCCCTGCCCCAGTCGAAGTCATGATTGCCGAGCGTCCATGCGTCGTATTCCAGCAGATTGAACAAGCGCATCATCAGGCGGCCCTTTTCGAGATAACTCTCCGCCGTGCCCTGCCAGACATCGCCCAGATCGACGAGCAGCGAGTCCGGTTTTTCCCGCCGCCACTGGCGGATGCGCGTCGCACAACGGGCGAAGCCGCCGACGTTCTCCAGACCCTCATAGGTCCGCGTCGGCACGATGTGGCCGTGCAGGTCGGTGGTGTGAATGATGGAAACCGTGTGGAAGTTTTCCCGATCCGCGCGCAGCCCTGCGAGCGAGGCGCCCAGCCACGCCCCCGCACCACCGAGAAACCGCCGCCTGCCTTGGGAATGTCCGGTCATCCGGGCAAGTCTGGCGGACAGGATGCCCACATGCAAGCACACCGATGCGCAACTCCACGCCCTGCCGATTCCCGACAAGACTTCCGCCCATGCGCCCACGAATCATCTGACAAGAATGTCCGGATCTTCATCCGCATGTTCCGGCGCGGGCGGTCTGCCCGGGCCGGATGCCGGGCTGGTGGCAGGTTCAAAACCCGGCGCGAAAAGGATGACGGCGACCTGGTCCCGGCCCACCGACACCGGGTTCTTTCCCCATATCCCCCGGCTTGCCGGCCTCGGCGGGAAACTCGGCCCTCTTCTCGGCGATGAGCTCCGCAAGCTTGCCGGTGGTGTCGATAATCCATAAACCGGATGGCCCGCGTCCACTGACAAGCACAAAGGTCCCGCGGAGGGTGGTCGTTGAGTTGCGGCCATCAAAGTCCATGCCGAATTTCCTGGCAAACTTCGTGGCCTCCCCGGCGGGGACGGCAACAAGAATCGCACCACCGAACCTGCCATCCCTCCGGTCGATGGTGACCGCATGGAAAAACGCGATTTCGGATAGAGGACTCTTCCAATGAACGGGTTTGACATGGGACACATCGAGGGTCACTTCCTTGTCGACATGGGACTTCGGATCGACGAGTAGGAATTCCGCGGTTCTTTTCGAATCGGCATAGCCGTGCGCGGTAGCGGCGAGCAGGATGAAAGCGGTGAGTTTGGATGTGGTTTTCATACGAGATTGAAACCATTGCCGATGCGACAAGTTGCAAAATTTCATTTCCACCGGGCATGGCGCGATGGATGCCCGCTCCGTTGACGACGCATGGGTTTGCGGGATGGGCAAACACCCGCCGGCAGGGTGCCGCGGATTGCCGGCTTCCGCTGAGTTGAAGACTTCAGACCCACCCCGCCGGACGACGGGTGTGCGGGGTTTTCACTCCGGCATCATGTAGCCGAGCAGGTCGGCGAGGCGCTCGCGCATCATGGAACGCGGGACGATGGCGTCGATGAGGCCGTGCTCGAGCATGAACTCCGCCGTCTGGAAACCGGGCGGCAGGTTCTGGTGGGTCGTTTCCTTGACCACCCGCGGGCCGGCGAAGCCGATCATGCACTTGGGCTCGGCCAGGTTGATGTCGCCGATCGTCGCGAACGACGCGGTGACGCCGCCGGTGGTGGGATGCGTCATCACGGAAATGTAGGGCAGTTTCGCCCCGGCCAGGCGGGCGAGCGCGCCGCAGGTCTTGGCCATCTGCATCAGCGAGAGCATGCCTTCCTGCATCCGCGCTCCGGATGAAGCGGAGACGATGATGACACCGCGTTTCTCGGCGATGCCCGTCTCAATGGCGCGGGTGATTTTCTCACCAACCACCGAGCCCATCGATCCGGCGAAAAACTTGAAATCCATCACCGCGATCATCGCCTTGTGGCCGCCGAGGGTCAGGCGGCCGGTGACCACCGCGTCATCCAGGCCGGTCTTCTCGCGCAGGATGGCGGTCTTCTCGGTGTATCCCTGGAATCCGAGCGGATTGGCGGATACCAGACCGGCGTCGGTTTCCTCGAAGCTGCCCGAGTCCGCCAGCATCAGGATGCGCTCGCGCGAATCAATGAGAAAGTGGTGCGAACAATGCGGGCAGACGTGCAGGTTCTGTTGGAGCTCAAGGTTGTGGATCATCGCCCCGCAATCCGGGCATTTGTCCCACAGTCCCTCCGGCATGTCTTCACGGCGGTCGTGGCTGCGCAGGCGGGGTTTGCTGAAAATGCCCATGGTGTGAGGTGTTGCGCCCGGCACCCTAGCGGCGGCCCAGGGTGACGACAACCCCGATTTGCGGCCACGGGTGATTCCTTTACAGCACGGGCCGTTCGTGTAGAATCCCACCGCTGCACACCCACACCCACCCGAATGTTCCGTCAGTCACGTCCCCCCGACCCTGACCAGGACCTCGTGACGCGCGCCCGCGAGGGCGATACCCGCGCGTTCGACGCCCTGATCCTCAAATACGGCGACAAGCTCTATGGCCTCGTCTATCACATGACCTCCCACAAGGAGGACACCCACGACCTGTTGCAGGAAATCTTCGCGCGCGCCTACCAGTCGCTCAAAAACTTCCGCGGCAACTCGACGTTCTACACCTGGATCTATCAGATCGCGGTGAACCTGACGCTCAATTTCCTCAAGAAAAAGAAGCGCCGCAGCGGGCTGAGCCTCAACGAGCTGGATGCCGCCGCCCATCAGGACCCCGCGCTCATCGATTCCACCCACGAGGCCAATCCCGAGCAGCAGACCCATCTCAACGAGCTTCAGGTTAAATTGAACGAAGCCATGCAGAAGCTGTCTGAACCCCACAGAATGGTGGTTACGATGTTCGACATCCAAGGCATGTCCCACGGGGAGATCGCCAAGGTGCTCAAAACATCCGAAGGCACGATTCGATCCCGTCTCCACTACGCCCACCTCCAACTCCAGTCCGCCTTGCAGGAAACCTGGAATGAAAGATTTTGAAAAATTTTAAAATTCCTCTTGCCGGGTGGCCTGATATTTTGTAATTCCTAACTATCAAACGCGGTGAAACCATCGATTGAACAACTTGAAAGCCTGCTTGCCCTCAAGCGCTACGAGCGCCCTGAGGAGGGTTACTGGCAGGATTTCCTTGGTGAATTCCACCACCGCCAGCGCCAGCAGGCGGTGGCGAACACCGGAATCGCCGGTCTCTGGAACCGTGTGACCTCATGGTTCGCGGATGTCAGGCCCAGCGGATGGGCCTACGGCGCGGGCCTGGCCTACGCCACGGCGACCATCGCCCTGTTCGTGATTCCCCGTGGAACCGAGGTGGAAAACCAACCGGCCGCACCGGTGAACTACCAGGTGGTCCCCTCCCCCGCGGAGCCGGTCGAGCAGCTCGAACAACTGGATCTGAGTCCCGAGACTCAGGGCAGTGTCGGCGAGCAGGTTTTTTAAGGCCCGGATTTCTCCGTGAGGATGGAACATCCGGGATGCCTGCTTGTGAGCCGGCCGACAAAGACGATCGCGTCGCTGTTGGGAGCTGGTTTCATGTTGATGCACGCGGTTGGCGCGGACCCGCCGACGGTGCTTTTCCCGGCTTTGCCACAGGGCAAAAGCTGCCAATCGGCGGTGGTCCCCATCTCGGGTCGCGGTGAATCCGTGCTGGTGACGGTGGTGATGCCGGGCGCGAATCCCGCAGCTCCCGCGCTGCGCGATGGGGATCGCCAGGTCACGGCGCGGGCGATCGGCCATGATCCCACCTCGCGTCTGGGGTTTCTGCGCGTCGGGCAGAACGCCGGGCTTGCGCCGGTGGAATGGCTCGCCGATTCCTCAAATCTGGTGGGTGCGTCGTTGCGCGCCACAGTGGATGGAAAAGCCGTCCAGTGCGAGGTGAAGGGATGGGTCAAGAAAGTGGGTGGCAAGGTGCTGCCATTGGCACTGTTGCAAGTGAACTTCGAGGGTCCGGTGCCGCCGCCGGGCACGCCGCTGATGGATTCCCGAAACCGGGTGGCCGCGCTCTTCTTCCAAGGCTCGGGCGGAAATGGCAGCGGCTATGCGATTCCCGTCGAGGCGGTGCACCGGATACGGCGCGACATCATGCAGGGAGGCGAACCGGTTCGCGGCTGGCTGGGCTTGACCCTCAGCTCCGAAAGCCAGACCGCCCGTGTGGTGCGGGTGCTGACCGACTCGCCCGCCGCGCTGGCCGGCGTGATGCCGGGGGACATCCTGCTGGCCGTCGGCAGCCGTCCGGTCGCGGATTATGCCGATGTGGCGAACGCTTTTTTTTATCTGAGCCCGGGTGAACCCACCCGCCTGCGTTTGAAGCGCGGGACGCAGACGGTGGATCTTGCCGTGACGCCCACCCGTCCGCAGCGGGAGTGAGCATGTGAGATGGTGCTTTGCGCCGGCCGGCCGATGCGTTAGACCACCGTCATGTTCGGCATCCTCGGAATCGCGGTGTTCATGCTGGCGGCATGGGCCATGTCCAGCCATCGCAAGGCGGTGCGCTGGCGCACGGTGGGGCTGGCCTTCGCCATCCAGATCGGCACCGGCGCGCTGGTCTTCGGCGTGCCATGGGGCCGCGACGCGCTCGACTGGCTGAGCACGCGTGTGACCGATGCGATCGGTGCCGGCAAGGCGGGTGTGGATTTCCTGTTCGGCCCATTGTCCGCGGAAGGTGGAGACATCGGCTTCGTCTTCGCGCTGCGGGTGCTGCCGATGATCGTGTTTTTCTCCTCGTTGATCGCCGTGCTCTATCATCTCGGAATCATGCAACAGGTGATCCGCGTGATCGGCGGCGGCCTGCGCAAATTGCTCGGCACCAGCCCGGCGGAGTCGATGTCGGCGGCGGCCAACATCTTTGTGGGCCAGACCGAGGCACCGCTGGTGGTGAAACCCTATGTGCCGCACATGACGCGCTCGGAACTGTTCGCCGTAATGGTCGGCGGCCTGGCCAGCGTGGCGGGTTCGGTGCTCGCCGGATACGCATCGATGGGAGTGGAAATGAAATACCTGCTCGCCGCCTCGTTCATGGCGGCACCGGGCGGCCTGCTCTATGCCAAGCTGATGCTGCCGGAAACCGAAAAGCCGCAGCAAACGGTGGCGGCCTTCGCCGAAGGGGACGAAAAACCCGTGAACGTGCTCGATGCCGCGGCGCTCGGCGCGGCCACCGGCCTCAAGCTCGCCCTCAACGTGGGGGCCATGCTGCTGGCCTTCATCGGACTGATCGCGTTGATGAACCTGATGCTGGGCGGCATCGGCACCTGGTTCGGCAAGGCGGACCTCAGCCTGCAATGGATTCTGGGCTGGGTGTTTTCACCACTCGCCTGGCTGGCGGGCATCCCGCTGCCGGAAATCCGCCTGGGCGGCAGCTTGATCGGCCAGAAACTCGTGCTCAACGAATTCGTCGCCTATGTCGAGTTCACCGGCATCCAGGGGGCGATGACGGAGAAAACCCGCGCCATCTGCTCGGTGGCGCTTTGTGGTTTCGCCAATCTCTCCTCGATCGCCATCCTGCTCGGCGGATTGGGCGGCATGGCACCGACGCGCCGCAGGGAAATCGCGCAACTCGGACTCAAGGCGGT
>JALOUA010000340.1 GCA_025457625.1 Akkermansiaceae bacterium | reverse complement strand
GTAGTATTTGGCATCATAGTCCTCGACCTCGTAGACCTCGTAGGGAACGGCATAAACACTTTGCACAATGGGGGGCAATTCGCGGATCACCATGCCGCTGGTCGAGCCGAACGGGATGCCTGATGGGGTGTAGCCCTCGATCGCCGGGGAAACGATGGTGATGATCTTGCCGGCGAACATCTCCGGGTGGTCCGTGCGTGCGAAGTGCAGCCAGGTGGTGGTGCCGCCGCCTTTCTGGCAGGTTGGTGTGACGGGGATGTATTTCGGGTCGCCGGTGGTGCCGGATGTCTGGGCGAAGAGCACGGGTTTCTCGGCAGTGAGGATGTTGGACTCGCCGCGGGTCATGCGGTCGATGCGCTCGCGGATGTCCTCGTAGTCGATGATCGGGACGTTTCCCTGATAGTCCTCCAGCGATTTCAGCGAGGCGAAATGGAAGGCCCTGCCGTATTCGGTGTCCTTGTTGCGTTCGAGGATGGACCGGAGCAGGCGCTGCTGGGTGCCGACCGGATCCCGGACTGCTTTTTGGAAAGGCCGCGCGCTGATGCGGGCTTTGAGGGCGATGATCGTGGTGGCGAGGCTCATGAGGGTGGGAGAGTGGTCAGTGATTTGGCAAGGAGGCTGCGTCCAAGGCATCGGCTGCCAGACGCTTCAAGAGTTTGACGTCCTCCCTTGTCAGCGGTTTTTCAAGCGTGCCTTCCTCGTTGCGCACCAACAAAGTGGCGATCAGTGCCTCGGCGAGAGCCGGTTTTCCACGATCGATGGAGGCGTGGATGACGGAAAGCAGGCGCTGGCGGGTCAACGGTTGGATTTTCGAACTCGTCCGGATGAAACGAAGCTCGGACACGCTGTTGAGAACACGAAGCGCTTCGAACTGGCCTAGGACCCAGCGCGAATCAATGATGCCGATTTCATGGTTGGTGCGGACGCGTTCGGACTCTTGAAGGTCCGGTTCCGCAAGTTTCGACTGCAGGTTTTTCGATTCCGTTTCGAGCTCGGCGAGTTCCGCATCTATGGCATCGATTCGTTCCAAGGCCTTGTCCGCGAGGCGGTGGTCGGCCCAGCGCTGGGTGCCGATGAAGGCGGCGAGGATGCCGAGCGCCACGAGCAGGGACGCGATGACCAGGGCGCGCATCGGACGTTGACGGGCGGCATAGCGGACGCGCTCGATGAGGTTCGGGCGAATGGCGGTGACCGGACGGCCTTCGAGGTGGGCACGGATGTCATCGGCCAGGCCGCGGGCGTTGGGATAGCGGGCGGCGGGGTTCTTGTTGAGCGCCTTGAGGCATACCGCACAGATGTCCCGCGGGAGCAGGACATTGATCCGCCGTGGGTGCTCGGGATTCTGATGGATGGAACCCAGCATCTCCGCCCGGTCGTCGTCCGCGGCGAAGGGACGCTTGTCGGTGAGGATTTCGTAGAGGATCGCTCCGAGGGCGAAGACATCTGCTTCGGTTCCCGCGTCCGCCGACCGGCCATCGGCTTGCTCAGGGGCCATGTAGCCGGGAGTGCCCATGATATTCCCGGGCATGGTGCGGCGGGCTGCGGATGAGGAGCTGGCGGTGCCGGTGCGCTTGGCCAGGCCCCAGTCGATCACATAGACGGACTCCTCGCGATCGATCAGGATGTTTTCGGGTTTGATGTCCCGGTGGATGATCCCCTTGTCATGCGCCGAGGCAACGGTTTCGCACACGTTCAGCAGGATTCCCAGAAGCCGGTTCCTGCGTGGAACGCTGGTGACGGGTTCCCGCGGGTCCCAAAGGATCAGCGTGAGCGTCTTGCCCTCGACTTTTTTCATCACATAGGAAAGCTGACCCTCATCGTCGATGCCGAGTCCGTAGACCGGCAGGACGCCGGGGTGGTCGATGGACGCCATGATGGCGGCTTCCTCCTCGAAGCGGGCACGCACCTCGTGGTCTTCTATCAACTCGGGACGGAGTTGTTTCACCGCGAGGTATTGGCCGAGGTCGCCCGCGAAACCATCGACCACGCGGCCTATGCCGCCTTCGCCAAGCATGCGCCCGAGGTGGATGCGGCGCCGGATTTCGATGGATTTGCTGTCGTGCGAGTTCATTTCGATTGGGTGACGGACTGCCAGTGGCCGAGCCGGTATCTGGCAATGATTCCGGGATTGATGTCCACGCCAATGCCGGGGGTGGCTGGCAAGCGGGGGGGGAGTCCGCCGAGTTTCATCTGCAGCAGCGGGGAAGCGGGGTCTTCCGCGAGCAGGAGCCTGCCGAAGCAGCCCTCGGCGTGGCGCATCCCGCGGAAGGCGGCGCAGAGGTGGAGGTGGGCCGCGGAGAGCAGCGAGGACTCGCCGACCTGACAACCGATCTGGATCCAAAGTCCGGCGGCGAGCGCTTCACGACAACGAGCGAGGGTGGCGATCAGCCCGCCGCATTTGGATATGCGGGCGTTGATCGCGGTGCAGGCCTGCATCGTGATGAGGCGCTCCAGCGACCCGCGGGTGTTGAGACTCTCATCAGCCATCACGTCGAGTCCGGTCTCGCTGACCAGGCGGGCGGCTCCCTCGAAGTCATCGGCGGCGAGCGGTTGCTCGAAGCTGGTGACGCCCTCGCGTGCGAAGGCGGGCATCTTCGCCAGCGCCTGGCTGACGTTCCAGCCCATGTTGACATCGGCACGGAGCTCGATGCGCTTGCCAGCCTTGCGCGCGATGCGCGCGATCTCGGCCGGGTCGCTCTGCTCGTCAACCTTCAGCTTCAGGGCGCGGTAGCCGAGCAAGCGGTAGGCGAGGAGTTGCGCTGTTTGTTTCCAGGTGCGGCTGGAAGTGAGCACGCCGCTGTAGCGGAAGCCCGCGGGCAGCGCGGGGGCGGAAGGGCCGAAGGGAGCGCGGCCGAAGTGGCGACCGAAGGCATCGAGCAGGGCGAGGTCGACCGCGCACCACGCCGCCGATTGGGGGGTGGCGGAAGGCACCCATTCCGCAGGTGCGAGGCCGTCGCAGTGGGAGAGGAAGTCGATAACTTCCTCAAAGCTCGCGAAGTTCTGGCCGAGAAGGCGCGGGAGGATCGATTCGTGAAGCAGGGTGGAGGCGCCGTCGCGCGTTTCGCCGGTGACGTAGGGCCGGGGCAGCGCCTCGCCCCAGCCGCGGGTGCCATCGTCGAGGGTAAGTTCGAGAAACAGGCTCGAGGAGGTCTCGCGGGCATGGGCGGCGTGCTCGAACTTCCCGCGGAATGGGAGTTCCACGGCATGGAGTTCGTAGGCGGCGACGCGAGGCATGGTTCAGCGGGGCTTTTTGGGCAGGGATTCGATCCAGCGGACGATGTCGGCGGTCATCCGCCCGGGTGCATCAAGCTGGATCGAGTGGGTCTGGTCGGGGTAGTCGATGACTGTGACCGAGCGCGCGGGATCGCGGGTGACGAATTCACGGGTCGCCTCGTTGTCGATGATGCGGTCCCTGCCGGCGAGGAAAACGAGCATAGGAGGATGTCGGGCATCGTCCTTCTTCGCCACCAGACGGTCCATCCGGGTGCTTTGCATGAATAAGGCTGCGGAGG
>JALOUA010000073.1 GCA_025457625.1 Akkermansiaceae bacterium | reverse complement strand
CGTCGCCACAGGGTTGGCTACCGGCGACCGCGAAATCGAATTCATGCCGGTCGCCGGATACCTTCAACCCGGACGCGAACCCGTCGGCATCATCAGCGGTCAACCCCGGCTGGTGATCGAGCGCGAGTATTTCCAGAGCGCCACTCCGGGATCAGCCGGCCTGCAGGTGATGTTGGAACCGCAAAACCTGGTGAATGTGAACCCCACCTCCCAACGCGTCCAGTGGCGGCTGGCCGCAGGTCATGACATTGGGCTGGACGAGGATGACGAAGGACCATGGCGGAATTCCGGGGCAGTGCTTTCCGGCCTGATGCCCGGAAGTTATCTCATCGAGTTCAAGACCGCCAAAGGGCACGACGCGCCGCCGCCCGCCACCGTGGTGTTGGCCAGTGGCGAAACCCGCATGTTCACCTTTGCCTACGACGAGGAACTCAATGCGGGAGGTGGCAGCGCGCCGATCAAGCTGGACTTCGTCCCGCTGTCCACCAGCCGCAACCTGCCGCACGCATACATCGGGCAGATCCGCACCGATTCCGGTTCTTACAGCGGCTTTGTCGTCAAATCACGGGTTGTCGCAACGGTCGCGCAAGCCGTGTTCGACGAGGTGACGCTCGCGCAGATCCCGGGCGTGCAATGGCTGTTCCAGCGCGACCGCGAAACGCACGAGCCACGGCCACTGGTTCCGCGCGGGTTCTATGCCTTCAGCGGCTACGCCGCGCAGCGCGAGGCGGACAACACGCCGGTCAATCCCTCGCTGGCCGCCCAGCAATTCAATGTCGCCGCGCTCCATTTTTCCGGAGACGCCGGCCGGGGCGGTTATTCCGGATTTCTGGCGACCGCTCCGGGCAGCCGTCCGCTGTTAGACGCAACCACGCTGAAAATGCTGGGAGGCTACCCCGTGAGCGGTGGCACCAGCAGCTTCAACCGCGGGCGGATGTTCACGTCGAGGGCGGCCAACGATGCGTTCGGCGAGTTGTCTCCGGCAGTGGCGGCCACCGGGAAATTCAACGGGCGTAACGGAATGCTCGGCGGCCCCCTGAGCATCCAGCGCGACGGCGGAAGCTATTACCCGGCCGGAATCTATCTGGGCGGATCGACCTCACAGAACCTGGTGCGCGTCATCGATTCCGGCGTGATCGACCTCATCAGCCGTGCCGAAGTGACGGCGCAGACCGGCGACAACAACACCTCCGGAGGCATTTCCCAAACCAGCTACACCGCGGTCTCCACCACTTCCACCAGGGGTTCACTGGCGGAAGCCCGTGCGGCCGGCGCTTTGTGGAAACTCGGCAGCGACGCGAGTTATGTCATCTCCGGCACCCGCAAGAACAGCCTGACACCCGGGGACTACATCGTGCAGTTCAGGCCGGTTCCCGGATTCCAGTCTCCCGCCGACCAGATCGTCACGGTCCTTGCCAACAATCTGGCGTCCATCACGATGATTTACCAGCCCGAGCTTTCCGAGCTTGCAACCTGGCGCGATGAGAACTTCGGCACGACCTCCAATGCCGGAGCCGCCGCCGACAGTGAGGATGCCGATGGTGACGGCATGTCCAACATCGATGAATACATCGCGGGAACCAATCCGCTGGACTCGAAGGACGTCTTCAAGGTGACGTCCACCCAGCGGCTCGGCGGGGCTTTCAGCGCGGAGGTCCAGGGCAGGGCGGGCCGGATCTACACCCTGCAACGCTCGACCAATCTGGAGCCTGACAAGTGGACCGACATGGCCAGCGCCGGCCCCTTGGCCGTGGATGGGCCGGTCACCTTGTCCGATCCGGAAGCACCGGCGGGCAAGGCTTTTTATCGCGTTGGAGTCGGACTGGCGGGCCCATGAGACCCGATGCCCGGCAATATCCGTTTTTTTGAGTTGCCGGTGCTTCTAGGCACGTGTCCTGCTACCCGCCGCCCAACCCATGAAATCCCCGGTAACCCAGATTCTGCGCACACTTCACGAGCGCTACGCCTCCCTCAGGGAGGGTCACCTTGCCGATTACATCCCTGAGCTCACCAAGGCGGATCCCGATTGGTTCGGCATCTGCATCGCCACCCGCGACGGACACGTCTACGAGGTCGGCGACACGCGCCAGAAGTTCACCATCCAGTCGATTTCCAAGGCGATTTCCTACGGCCTCGCGCTTGAGGACCGCGGCGAGGAGCATGTGTTGTCCCGCATCGGCGTGGAGCCGTCGGGCGACGCCTTCAACGCCATCAGCCTGAAACCCGGCAGCGGCGCGCCGTTCAATCCGATGATCAACGCGGGCGCCATCGCCACCTGCGGGCAGATCCTCAATACCGGCACGGAAACCCGCATCCAGCGCATCACCGAGTATCTCTCCCGCTGCGCCGGCGGACAACTCGCCATCGACGAGCAGGTTTACCGCTCGGAAAGCGCCACCGGCCACCGCAACCGGGCGATCGGCTGGATGTTGCGCAACTTCGGCATCATCGACGAGGACCCGCGCGACATCGTCGAGACCTATTTCCAGCAATGCTCGCTGCTCGTCACCTGCGCCGACCTCGCGGTGATGGGAGCCACACTCGCCAACCAGGGGTTGAATCCTCTCACCGGCGAGCGCGCGATCGCCCATGAATACGTGGACAACGTGCTCGGCGTGATGGCCAGTTGCGGCATGTATGACTGGTCCGGCGAGTGGATCTACCGCGTCGGCCTGCCCGCCAAGAGCGGGGTGGGCGGCGGCATCCTCGCCGTGCTGCCCGGCCAGCTCGGCATCGGCGTGTTTTCTCCGCTGTTGGACGCCCAGGGCAACAGTGTGCGGGCGATCCGCGTCTGCATGGATCTCGCGCGGGATCTCGCACTGCACATGTTCAATCCCAGCGCCGTGCCGCCGCCGGCCCTGCGGCGCGCCTACAACGCCACGCAGGTCAATTCACGCCGCCGCCTGCCCGTCGATGCGTTCCGCACGCTGCGGCGCTATGGCGAGCGCATCCGCGTGATGGAGCTTCAGGGCGCGCTGTTGTTCTCGACCTTCGAGCCCGTCATCCGCGAGCTGGTGAGGCAGGCGCCCTACTGCCAGCACGTCATCCTCAATCTCGCCTATGTCGCGTCCATCGACGACGTCTGCCTGCGCATGCTGCGCGACATCGGCAAGCAACTCGGGGACTACGGCGTGAAGCTGGTGTTTTGCCATGCGGCGAGGCTTGCGAAATCGCTGACGGCCGCCGGTTTCGAGCTGGATGTGATGTTCCCCAACGAGGACGCGGCACTCGAGTCATGCGAAAACGCGGTGCTCGCCGCCGTGATGCAGGACCATCGCATGGAGCCGGAATCCGCCACACTCGCCGAATGCGCGATCTTCGCGGACTGCGACCCGGAGGAAATCAGGTTGCTGGAAGAGCGGATGGAATCGATCTCCCACGCCGCCGGGGAAACGATCATCCAGACCGGAAGTCGCGCCGACGAGCTCTTCGTCGTGACATCCGGCAGCGTCGAGGTCCGCCTGCGTCTCGACAGCAACCGCTCGCAGCGTCTTGATGTTTTTTCCCCGGGCATGAGTTTCGGCGAACTCGCCTTCCTTGACGGCTCGCCGCGCTCGGCGGACATCGTGGCGGTGGCGCCGGTGAAATGCCGTGTCATCAACCGCCCGTTCTTCGATGAGATTGGAGCGCGGCATCCCTCACTCAAAGCGAAGATCCTCAATCGCATCGCACTCCAGCTCTGCGAACGCCTGCGCCAGGCCAACGTCGAAATCTCCGCGTTGAGAAGTTGAGCGGAAGATCAATGGCTGGATTATCGAGGATTGGAATGTGTCATATTTGTCACATTCCGTGTGCGCGCTTGTAACCGGAACGTCAAATCGGAAAGAGTCTTAAATTGAGAAATGGTATCACAGCCGGGTTCTTCATGCTGTCCGCGTTGCCCGTCTCCGGGCAGACCGCGGATGATGCTGCTGGTGGTGAAATCGTCTTTGTGGAAAACCAGGTGGACCGTTCGCCGGGCAATGCGGGTTGGCGCAAGGCGGCTGTGGGCGACGCGGTGAAATGGCAGGAACAGGTTCGCACCGGCGAACTCAGCCGCGCGGGCATCGAACTCTCCACCGGCGGCGTGTTGCGCATCAGCGAACTCACCAGCCTGCGTCTGCAACCCCCTCCCGCCGGTGCGGCGGAGGGCCGCAGCAAGATCGATTTCGTCAAAGGAGCCGCTTACTTTTTCAGCCGCTCCGACAAGGAGGCGGACATCAAGACCCCGACTGCCAGCCTGAACATCCGCGGCACGGAATTCGCGCTGGAGGTCGGAGCCGATGGCAAAACGGTGGTCACGATGATCGATGGCGAAGTCGGGCTGTCCAACGAGTTCGGTGCGGTCGATCTCACAAGCGGCGAGCAGGGCGTCGCGGAGCCGGGACGCACGCCGCGCAAAACCGCCGTGCTCGATGCTTCGGAGGAAATCCAGTGGTTCCTCTACTATCCGGGCATCGCCGACCCCGCATGCTTCAACAACCTGGGCGGCCGTTTCTCGGCATCGCTCGCGTCCTATCAAAAGGGTGATATGTTAGGAGCGCTGGAGCGGCTTCCGCGAGCACGGACGCAGGAGGAATTCCGGTTTTCCGCCGCAGTGAAACTTGCCAGCGGGCGCATCGATGCGGTGGAGGCGGATTTGGAAAAAGCCGGGCCCGGTCCTCTAACCGATTCGCTGCGCTTGTTGATCGAAGTCGTGCGCCGCCCGGCAGCGGAAATGGCGGACGTGCAAGCCCCCGCCACGCCGGAGGGCAGGGTGGCCTTGTCGTATGCGCTGCAATCGCGGGGGCATCTGGTGGGTGCACTGGCAGCGGCGCGGGAGGCCGTGGCCGCATCGCCCGAGTTTGGCTTTGCATGGGCGCGTGTGGCGGAACTGGAGTTCGGTTTTGCTCGTCGTGCGGAGGCCGTGGCCGCAGTGGATCGCGCATTGGAGTTCTCTCCGCGAAACGCGCAGGCGCTTTCCTTGAAGGGTTATCTGGAGATGGCGGGCAACCGCATGCCTGAGGCGCAGCGGTTTTTTTCCGAAGCCCTCGCCATCGATCCGGCGCTCGGCAACGCATGGCTCGGCCGGGGCTTGGCTTACTTCCAACAACAAGACCGCGCGGCAGCCTTGCGATCCATCACCATCGCCGCGGCGGTGGAGCCGAACCGCTCGTTCCTCCGCAGCTATCTCGGCAAGGCTTTCGCGGAAAACCGCATGCCGGAACGCGCGGATCGCGAACTCGGCCTCGCCCGCAAACTTGATCCCGGCGATCCCACAGCGCCGCTCTATCAGGCGCTGCTCGACCAACGCGAAAACCGCAACAACCGCGGCATCGGCAACCTGGAGGAATCCATCGCGCTCAACGACAACCGCGCGATCTTCCGCTCCGGCTTCCTGCTCGACAAGGACCGCTCGGTGCGCGAGGCGAACCTTGCCGCGCTTTACAAGAATGCCGGCATGACCGAGGTCAGCCTTGAGGAGGCGCGGCGCGCGGTCGTCAGCGATTACCTCAATCCCTCCGCCCACCTGTTCCTCTCCAACAGCGTCAACGCCCTGCGCGATCCGCGGCGCGTCTCCCTGCGTTATGAGACTCCGTGGTTCAACGAACTGCTCATCGCCAACCTTCTATCTCCCTCCGGCACCGACCTGCTTCCGCAAAACATCTCACAACAGGAATACACCGATCTGTTTCCGGTGAACCGTTTCAGTTTTTCCAACCGCACAAGTTATCGCTCCGATGGCGAGTTCCTCTCGACCGGCACGGTGCGGACGCGTTCCGGAAAAACCAGCGTCGCGCTGGATTATGAAATCTTCACCGCGGACGGCTACCGGCCGAATGAAGACAGCGAGCGCTACACCGGCTATCTGCAAATGAAGCATGCGCTCACGCCCAGGGACAGTTTCTACATGAATCTCAAATTCGAGGAGTTGGAAAGCGGCGACCTCCGGCAGCTCTTCGATCTCTCCACCTATGACTCCGATTTCCGTGGCGAGCAGACGCAGGCTCCGCTCGCAATCTTTGGCTATCAGCACGAGTGGACGCCGCAAAGCCGCACACTGATTCTGGGCGGCGCGCTGAAGGATGATCTGTCCGTCCGTGATTTGGGAGGCGGCACGCTTGCGATGCTCGTCGATCCCAGCGTGCCGGGTCTTCAAGCGCCCGCCTCCTTTGAGGCGGACGTTTACCAGGAGCGGGAAACCGATGTGTATTTCGGCGAAATCCAGCAAATCTGGAGCGATGAAACGCAGACGCTGTTGGCCGGCGCGCGCTTCAATACCGGCAGCTTTCCGACCTCCAACACATTCTCAAACCAAACCCTGGCCGGAATCCTGCCGAGTGATCCCTTCACTCTCATGGCAGATCCCGATTACGACCGCTGGGTTGCGTATGTCTATTACACCCGCGAGTTGTGGAAGGGATTCTGGGCGACGGCCGGCCTTGCATACGACTGGCAGGAATATCCCCTCAACAGCAGTTTGCCTCCGGCATCCGACGAGCAGGAGAACAGCTCCGAGTGGCTGCCCAAAGCGGGACTCGTCTGGACGCCGATGGACGAACTCACGCTGCGGCTCGGTTACGCAAGATCGCAAGCAGGTGCCACTTTTGACGAAAGTGTGAGGCTCGAACCCACGCAGGTCGCGGGTTTCACACAGTCGTTCCGCACGTTGATCAATGAATCACTGGCGGGCGGCTTGCCGTCCCCGCTTTTCGACATCGGAGGCGCGAGTGTTTCCTACAAACTGCCGACGGACACATATCTCGGCGCGGAAGGCTTCGTCCGCACGACGAGTGCGGTGAAAGGTGTGGGCGTTCTGGGAGTGGATACCGGAACCTTCGTCTATGACGACAGTTTCCAGCTCCGCGAGGATCTCGACTACGAGGAATGGGGCGGCTCCGTTTATATCAATCAACTGATCGGCGACGAATGGGCGCTCGGAGCGCGCTACACTTATACCAACGGCGAACTCGACCGCTCGTTACCGGAACTTGCCGCCGCCGCGATCACCGGCTTCTCATCCTCCGAAGCCTCGGATCTCCACCAGGCGGAAACCTATCTCATCTGGAATCACGAAAGCGGATGGTTCAGCCGCCTCAACGCCCGCTTCTTCTCGCAGGACAACGAAGGCTACACACCCGCGAGGGCCGGTGATTCGTGGACACAGCTTGATATTTCCGCCGGGAAGCGCCTGTTCAACAATCGTGGCGCGTTGGAAATCGGCGTGCTCAACCTCGCCGGCGACGATTACCAGTTCAATCCCCTCCTCACCCTGCCCGATTTTCCCCGCGAACGCGTCTTCTATGTCGAAATGCGAATCGATCTGTAATTTCCACGCAAGTTCCATCCCATCGCCAGTCATGAGATTGGCTTCAATCCTGCTCCCGAACCAACCCATGAAACACCCCGCCATCATCCTGTTTCTCATCGCGATCATCGCGATCCCGGAGGCTCACGCCGCTCCTCCGGTAGCCAATGCCGGGCCGGACATCACCGTCGCAGACTACGATGGCAACAACTCCGTCACCGTCCGGCTCAACGGCTCCGCCTCGGCCGATATCGATGGCGACATCGTTTCATGGCAGTGGACCTGGCCTGGCGGCAGCGCCAGCGGCGTCACCCCTGAAGTTGTTTTTCCGGCAACAAACTCGCCCGTCACCGTCACACTCACGGTCACCGACGCCACCAGCCTCAGTTCGATGGCCACCGTCATCGTTGCCGCCTACCAAAAGGAGACCGCGCTGTTCACGGACTTCAAAAAACCATCCTACCGCGACATTGGCGCCGGGCTCGAGGGATACATCACGGGCAACCTGCTCGTGATCGATACCGGTCCCGACGAGGTCTATCGACGCAACGGCGCATCCTGGGTTCAGGAGAGTTTTCCCGTGCTGGGCGGCAATCAGTTCAAAGTGGATGCCAACACCGTCGTCACACTCAGTCCGGCTTTTGGCGGCACCCCTTCGGTCATTCGTCACGCTGCGAATGCATGGACTCCGGCGACCGTCACGTTTTCACCGACGGACACGATCCTCGATGGTTTCAACAACCAGCGCGTGATCGCCATGGACCCGCAGACCGTGGTCATCGCGGATTACGGCAGCGATCATTCCGCCACCGATGGCGGCAGGGCGCGTGTTTATCATTGGAGCGGCGACACCTGGGCCTATCAAACCGATCTCACTCCCCAAGGCGGATTCGTCGCGAACGGAGCCTTCGGCAAACAAGTCGAAGTACGCGGTGATGGCATCGTGGTCTCGGGATACAATCCGGTCAGTGGAAGCAGCGAGTTCCATGTCTTCCGGAGAAGCTCCGGAGTCTGGGCGCATGAGATCACATTCGACGGGAAACGCTCCGTGTCGGATCCCGTCGGAGTGTTCAATTGGGGTTTCGGCTTTGGAAACAACGTGCTGGCCGCCACGCGCGCGGTTGCTGGAAACTATGAGCTGGCGATTTACGAAAAACTTGTTTCCGGTTGGAACCAGCGCATCCTCGGTACAGGAGATGGGGCGATCGCATTCGAGTTTGTGGAAGTCGATAGCGATGGAGATGCCATCGCGGGCTCGGCTTTCAGCGGTGCGGACTGTCTGTTCAAGAGACCGGGCGCAGATTGGCAGGCCGGAGTCATCCCATCGCAACTTCTCCTGACAACCGACAACCCATCTCTCCGCATCAGTGATTTCTCCGACAACCTGCTGACCATGCGGGACGGCGTCGCCGGAGTGATTCGCTTGATCGACACCACGACGAATGTTTTCCCGATCAACGTCGAACCGATCGCCGATGCCGGACTCGACATCCAAACGACGAGTTTTGACGGCCAACCGGTTCAGGTTTTCCTCAATGCGGGAGCGTCCATCGACATCGATGGCACGATTGATGCCGTGTGGACCTGGCCGGGCGGAAGCGCCACGGGACTCTATGCCTTCGCGATGATCCCGCCGGATGTGACGTCCATCGTCCTGAAAGTGACGGATAACCTTGGCGCCATTTCAACGGACAGCATCGCCGTCAACATCGTCAGACCTCCGGTCATCGAAGCCGGCATCGACCGCGTGGTCGTCGATTCGGATGGCAACGGTTCGGCATTCCTCAACGTGAGCGCGCAGGTGATCTCGACGGATCATCCCATCGCCTCCTACAGTTGGAGCTGGCCCGGCGGTGTGTTCTCCGGCCAATCCGGCACCATCACCCTGGGGGCGGCTGCCGATGGCAAGGATGTGACGTTGACCGTGGTGGACCAAGCCGGGTTGGTGAGTCAGTCATCCTTCCGCTTCAACCTGCTGAATCCCCAGCCCGTGCCGGATATCATTGCTCCCGCGAATGCCCAGAACAACGACCAGTTCGGCTGGAGCGTCGCCATCAACGGCAGCTCGGCCATGGTCGGCGCGCTGAACAAACCGGCGACCTATCAACTCGAAAACATCAACGGCGTCTGGCAGCAGATTTCCCTTTCACCGGGCGCGCAGCAGGGATCGGCCGTGGCGCTTGCCAACGACTTCGCGTTTTCGGGGGCCTATCAGGAGAGTTCGGGCGTGGGCCGGGTGAGATCACTGGTGAAAACCGGCGGCGTATGGGGGCTGTCCTCGTTGCTGGCTCCTCCTCCTAACAATACCGAAGGGGTGTACCCGTTCAATTCCGGCATGACGCTGGCGCGCCACGGAGATCGCTTGATCGTCGGAGCGCCACGTTCCTCGATTTATGACGGCGTGACTTCCGCGAACTTTTGTGGAGCCGCATTTGTCTATCGGCTCGTCAACGGATCATGGGTGTTGGAACAAACGCTGAAATCCCTGTCGCCGGAATCGGATGGTGGTTTCGGCGCCGCGGTCGCCATTCATGGCCAGACCATCGCTGTCGGCAGCAATAAGAACGACGAAGTGTATAATTCCGGCTTGGTGGAGGTCTTTGAACTGGGAACCGTTTGGACCCATGTCGCCACTCTTGAGAATGCCCCCGGCGCGTCGGGGCTCGACGAGTTTGGCCGCAGCCTTGCGATGAACGGCACCGAGATCCTGGCAGGAGCGCCGGGAGAAGGAAACGGTCAGGTTTACCGCTTTAGGAAAAATGGTGGAGGAATCTGGCAGTCCAACGGAGTGATTCTACCGGTCATTCCGCCTTCGCCCAACCTCAGCATCTTCGGCAGCTCGCTGAGCCTGAAAGACGATGTGCTAGTGGTCGGCGTTCCGGGCGACTACACCGGAACCAACCGTGGAGGAGTGCAGACGTTCTTGCTGGATAACAATGTTTGGCAACACCGGGGCAGTCTGGCCATCACGACACAACTTGATCCCTCGAGCGGATCGAACTTCATTCAGTTCGCCTCAGGCCATTCTTCCATCTCACACGATGGCCGCAATCTCATTGTCGGGGCCAAACAGGCCCGGACCGTTAGCGGTGTCCAGTCCGGCAAGGCATACATTTTTCGCAACTACGCCGCTCTCGACCCCGATGCGAACTACGAACCACGAGCGGAAGCAGGCGCACCCATTTCCGTCACCGACACTGTCGTCCGCGGCCCCGCGCCGGACTATTTGATCACCGAGCCGCCCGGCTCCGAGCTGGTCACGCTGAATGCCTCGGCATCGACCGATCAGGAAAACGCCATCGCCTCCTACGCATGGACCTGGCCGGGTGGCAGTGCCATGGGCGTCACCGCTCAAGTTCGCTTTCCCGTCGGCACCACAGTGGTGACGCTGACGGTTACGGACGACGAGGGAATCGTGAACACGGACACCGTGAATGTGACGGTTGCGCTTGCGCAAACACCTCCCGCCGCGCTTGCGGGTTCCGGAAACACTCTGACCGTGAATCTTCCGGTTCCCGGCGCAAAATGGCGCTTATCCTCCGAGTTCATGTGGCACGCCAGCGGCGAAAGCGCGGACGATGTGGTGTTGAACCAAAGTTATCAGTTGGAAATCATCGGCTTCCCCGGCTCGACGGAAACAGTGACGACTTTCGTGACGCCCGACGCCTCCAATTTCGTCGCCAACCTCACGCTCATCCTGCCGCTCCAACCGGTGACGTCGGGGACAGTGAGTTTTCCGGAAACTTCACAAGGTTTCGCATGGCGTCTGCGCGGCGAGACGGCGTGGCGCAACGTCTTGGACGATGGCGACGCGTTCGATGAATTGATCGGCGCGACGGTTGCCACGGGTGAACTCATCATCGACTACAAACCCGTGACCGGCTACGCCACGCCGGCTTCGCAACTCGTCAACATCCAGTCCGGCCAGCCTCTGGTTCTCAACTGGAACGACTACCAGCGCATCGACAATTTCGACCCCGCCAAAACCTTCACCGCCGCCGTCTCGCCAAACCTGGGCGGCGACCCTTATCAATACATCGGCATGATCCGCACGCCGCTCGGCCGCGGCACCGGCACCGTGGTCGCGGAGCGCGTTGTTCTAACCGCCGCGCACTTGTTCTTCGACTCCACCGGCCTGCAATGGGCGGACACCCAGTGGTTCCCGCGCCATCAACAGGAAACCCGGCAAGCTCCGCCCGTCACCCCGCGCGGCATTCTCTATCAGACCGCCTACGCGCAGATCGTCGCTCCGGATTCGGTGCAAAACCCGGTCGCCACCGTGCCCGCTGACAAGAAAGAAGCGGACTTCGCGGTGCTCTTCTTCAGCGGCTCGGGAACATGGGAAGGCGGTTCCGCAAACTATCTCCAAAGCACTGCCGCCCGCAACTGGCTGACAGGCACCGAGAACAAACAAGCCGCCGGTTATGCCCAGCGCAGCCAGCCCTATGAACAACGCGGCAAGATCTTCGGCAAAAGTTTCGCCACCGCATTGAGTCCCGTGGATAACAAACCGCTGCCCTTGATCTATGAAACCGGCGAATTGTTCGGCGACGGCGGGGCCAGCGGCAGCGCGCTCTTCGTCCAGCCCCAGGGCACAAGCGGTTTCTATCCTGCGGCAATCTTGTTAGCCGGCCAGGACCGCGCGGTTTACCGCGTGATCGATCAGGACGTGGGCCGCATGATTCAGGACGCGCAGGACGCGGCCAGTGGCAATGACGAGGTCTTGAACAACAATTTCTCGCTCGTGACTTACGGCGGCAGTGGTTTGCGTGCGCTGCAGGTCGGCATTGTCACCCCGGAAGTGCTTTCGACGGCGCGCTGGACGGTGAAACCGAATGTCGGCACGACCTACTCGAATCTCACACCCACCCAGCGGGTGGGCTACAGCAGCACTTGGGGCAGCGTGACGGTGTCGTTCACCGCCGTTCCGGGTTTCATCACGCCGCCTGCGATCACACTGCTCAGTTCCCAGGTTCCGCCCAATGGAGTGACCACGATTGGAAATATCGTTTATGAAGCCGTGTCCGGATTTGATTTATGGAAACAATCCAACGGCATCACGGAAGACGGAGACGACCGAGACGGCGATGGGAAGAACGCGCTGGCCGAGTATGCCATCAACGGCAACATCAACTCCGGCTCCGATCCCGCGCCGATCCGCATGGCCGCCGCGCCCTTGCAAAACATCAACGCCGAGTTTGAAGTCTATGTCAGCACCACCGCCGACAAGATCCGCTACACCGTCAAAGCCTCCAACACACTGTCACGCGCCGGTGCGGCCACCCTCGTGACCTTCACCAAGGCGGACGGCATCAACGGATACGTCCGCGTGACCGACATTCAGCCGAAGAGCGCCTCATCCAAACGATTCGCCTGGGTCGAATACACGCATGATCGCAACCTGCCCGCCACACCGTGACCGCCAAAACCCGCTGGACCAAGCGCCGCAAACGTCTTGCCGCCACTCTTGTCATCTCGCTCATTGGCTTCATCTGGGGCCTGATGCTCTGGCAGCTCAACATCGGCCAGGGACTGCGCCGCGCGAGTTATGATCTGCCCTTCCTCTTCGGTGAACATCAGCCCCCGGAGGACATCGTGCTGGTTTATCTGGACGAGGCCTCGCACCGCGAACTCGAACAACCGCTCGCACAGCCATGGGACCGGCGATTGCATGCGAAACTTGTCGATCGTCTCACTGAAGATGGCGCGCGGATGATCGTTTTCGACATCCTGTTTCACGATGAAAACCCGGAACAGGATGAGGTTTTCGCCGCCGCCATCCGCAAGCATGGCAATGTCGTGCTTGCCGGCGAGTTCGTCCGCAACGAGAGCGGGGCCGGCACTCAGGAAAGCCTGCTGCTCGCCACTCCGGATCTCCGCCGGGCCGCCGTTGGCTGGGGGCTCACCGACATCCCAATCGATCCGGACGGCGTGGTCCGGCAGATCCGCCACCGCATTCCCACCGACT
>JALOUA010000339.1 GCA_025457625.1 Akkermansiaceae bacterium | reverse complement strand
TTGCGGCCGAGGATCGCCGTGGCGGCATCTCCGAGACGCCAGCGGATACGCGCCTCGTTGAGGAAATCCCTGCGCACGGATTCCATTTTCGCGATCAACCGCGCGCAGGTGAACGTCGGTTTGAAATCAATTCCGATGACGGGTTCCTTCATCGCGCGCAGGCTGGGGCCGAGCTGATAGATCGCGCCGCCTTCGATGCCATAGCGTGTCACCAGCAGCTCGCCGGCGGCGGTTTTGCCGCCCGCGCTGACGACGAGGTTTTTCAGCGGCTTGCCCTCCGCGGCGGCGAGCACGTCAGGCGGCCAGGGATGCTCCCAGCCGCAGTTGGCCGCCACCAGGGGATCGCAGGCGATGCCGAGCGACTTGAAAACAGACAGCCATCCGCCATCCGAGCCGGTCTGCGGCCACGATCCTCCGCCCAGCGCGAAGACCACTGCATCGGCCGTGAAAATTGCGCCATTGGAGAACTCCAACCGCTGCGGACTGCCCGGCGCGAATCCGCGCCAGCGGTGGTTCATCTCGAAGCGCACGCCATGGCTCTTGAGCCGGGTGATCCAGCGCCGCAGCAAGGGCGCGGCTTTCAGCGCCTTCGGATAGACGCGGCCGCTGGTCGCCTGAAACGTCTCCACCCCGAGGCCTGCGGCCCATTCGCGCATCGCGGCGGCATCAAAATCCGCCAGCAGTCCGCGCCAGATCCCGGCGGGTTGGTCCGGCCCGTCATAACGCATTGCGAATCGTGCCGCCTCCTCGCCGTGCGTCAGGTTGAGGCCGCCTTTTCCGGCGACGAGAAACTTGCGGCCCACCGAGGGTTTGGCGTCGAACAAAGTCACACCCAACCCGGCGGCCGCCGCCACTTCCGCGGCGCGCAGACCGGCCGGCCCGCCGCCGATCACGGCCAGTTGCAGGTGGGAGTTCATTCTTGCGGATGCTGTCCGCAAAGCAACGACAGGGTCAACCCCGCACCGTCCCGGCCTTGGCAAGCGTTCAAGGCTCCGTGACCGATGTGACTGATAGAATCCGGTAATGCCTGGCGCGCCGGCCGAGCGCTTTGACCACTTCCTCACGGGTGGGGGATCCAGCCTTGGACCGCACGATGAAGTATCGCTGGTTGGCGGCCGGCGCTTCGCCGCGTGGCAGGATCGTGACCTCCTCGACCCCGGGCATTTTTTCCAAGATCTTCCGGATCGCGAGTTGGCGGGTGCCGCAGCCGGCGCCATCGATCAGAACCCGGCACTCGTCCGCTGGGGCATTGAGGGCCAGCAAAGTGAGGACGACGATGACTTTCATCCGGCAAAATCGCTGGGAAAAACCGCGGCGCAAGCGGAAGCTTGGACGGGAGTCGATGGTGGTCGTCGGCCGCAGTCGTGGCAAGGGTGGCCGATGCCGCGTGGAATGTTCCCCGCTCGGCGGATCCTCGACCCAAAACGCCATGTGCCACCCTGACGGCTGTGAAACGAGGTGCTTATGGGGAGTTGACAGCGCTTGTGTGATTCCCTAAGAATCAAGCGCTCACACGGTGTCATATGATGTCCTCCACGCAACAAACCCGCCCCCGCAGATACGGTTTCCTGATGCTCGCCACCCTGGCCGGGGCGTGTGGTACGGCCGCCTCCCAGAATTTCGCCCTCGAAGTGGCGGACGCCAACCCGCTGGGCATCGGCAATTTCGTGCCGACGCGCATGCAACTCCTTGAAGATACGGGAGGCATCGAAAGCGGCATCAAAGGAGCCTTCAGTGCCATGGTGGGTCTGGAATCCACCTACGATTCGAATTTCTTCCTCACCGCAAACAACCCCGAAAGCGAATTGTCGCTCAACTTCACCCCTTCCCTGACCTACAACACCGACCCTGAAGGAGGGGCCATCTGGACCTTTTCCGCGAATTACCAGCCAAGCTTCCGCGCGTTTCTCGACAATTCCGACCTCAATGACATCGATCAGTCCGGCGACGTGCAACTCAGCTACAAGGGATCCCGCACGGCGGCTTCACTCTTCGCCCGCTACAACGAGCTCTCCGGCACCGATCGCCTGACAGGGAATTTCACCACCGGCTCGGTCGTCACCTGCGGACTCGCGGCAAGCCGCGAGATCGCGCCGCGCACATCGATCAACAGCGGGATTTCCTACGCCCAATCACAATTCAGCACGGCGACCGATCAGGGTTCCAATGTGTTGACGGCCTATTTCGGCGGACTTTGGATCGCCACGGAACGCACCAGCGTGGGCTCCACCCTCAACTACTCCCGCTCGGAATCCGACAACACCGGCAGCCGTGACGCATGGGCCTTGCTGGCCGAGCTGCGCTACCGTGTGGGCGAGCGCATCTGGCTCTCCGCCTCGCTCGGTCCGGAATTCGCCAGTGACTCGGACAGCGGCGACAACACCGTGTCGCTCCGCGGCATCATCCAGTCGCGCTATGTCATCAATGAACGCTGGAGCTGGATCAGCACGTTTCGGACCTCCACCATCCCCTCGCCCAGCGACGTGGGATACATCGTCAACAACTACGGTTTGATCACCTCAGTCGAACACCAGTTGCTCAGGGCCACCCTCATCGGCGGCATCGAGTTCAATTATTCGGAATACCAGGAAGTGGGTGCCGTGACCGTGCCGCGCGAGAACGAGGAAAACCTCGGCCTCTTCCTCACCTACAGCCGGAATTTTTTCCTGGATCGCGTCTCGGCCTACTCAACGGTCCGCTACAATACCAACTCGGGTGATACGGATTGGTCGCAGTGGCAGGTGAGTCTGGGACTGAACGTCCCGTTCTGAGTGGGAAGGGTTCAACTGTCCAGGTTTCCGGCAAGCCAGACGAGCATGCGTTTGCGGAAGCGGCCGTCGTTCACCAGGAGCGCGTCACCGTGGCGGCCGGCCTCGACTTCAAACATGGTCTTGGGCTGGCCCGCGCTTTGGAACAACTGACGTCCCTGGGCCACCGGCACGACCTCGTCGCGGGTCCCGTGCACCACCAGCAAAGGCACCGGGCTGAGCTTGCCCACATAGTCCCTGGGCGCCAGCTCATCGGTGACGAGGCTTTCGCCGAGCTGGCCGCCAATGACTCGCGCCATCGCCTTGTAGGATGCGAACGCGCCATCGATGACCACCGCCCGCAGGCCGCGCACGGGCGTCTCGCCGAGCGCGGTGACCGACTTCGCGCCGCCTAGGCTGTGGCCGTAGGAAACCAGCCGCCTCGGGTCCACGCCGGGACGTCTGGTCACATGCGCGAACGCGGCCTTCACATCGTCCACCATCCCACGCCGGTCCACGCTGCCGCCGGATTTTCCGAAACCGCGGTAATCATACATCATCACATTGTAACCCGATTCGACCAGCCAGGTCACGAATCCGAGATGATGGCCGAGCGAACCGGCGTTGCCGTGCGAGAAGACCACAGTGCCATGGGGAGATTTGCCCTTGGCGGGGATGAACCAGCCGTGCAGCGGCGTGCCGTCCGCGGACTTGAAGGAGATGTTTTCATATTTGCAGCCCCATGACGCCGGAGTGGCGGGTTCGTCGCGCGTC